>NZ_RSCK01000011.1:0-140207 GCF_003991895.1 Chroococcidiopsis cubana SAG 39.79 | reverse complement strand
GAGAGTGGTTGCTAGCATGATTAGAAGTTGAAAAACCTCTCTTCTATACTTACATCCTTACTTGTTTAGGACTACCACAACAGCATCAAAATGACCCAAAGATGGTAGAGGATCGTCTAAATTGTGAGCTATTATCTCTACTGTTTCATCTTCAGCAAAACGCTGACGAACCGCTTCTAGCATTGTCGGAGAAAAATCGATCGCCACGCTTTGAACTTGCGGACGATCTATTTTTAACAAACCCAGCAAACGACCATCCCCCGTCCCCAAATCGAGAATTCGCTCTACCGTTTTTGGCACTTGTTCTAACAAAACGCCTTCTCCCTCAGTCCGATGGGGAATTTTGTCTGCTTTCGCGAAATACCATAAAACGTGGTCAGCATTAGTCCAGAGATTTGTCTGCATTGTAGGGATTGGGAATTAGGGACAAGGGGGACAGGGGAGACAGGGGAGACAAGGGGGACAGGGGAGACAGGGGAGACAGGGGAGACAAGGGGGACAGGGGAGACAAGGGGGACAAGGGGGACAGGGGAGACAAGGGGGACAAGGGAGAATAATAACCAACTACCAACTACCAACTACCCATTACCCATTACCCATTACCAACTACCATTGAACCTATTTCCCCACCGATAATTCAACAGCTGATAGATTATAAACAAATATAAACATTTCTCAGATAGGACAATATTCATGCGTCTAATCCTCATGACTGGTAAAGGAGGAGTTGGGAAAACTTGTAAGCGGCTACTGGACTGCGCTGCGCCTACCAGTTTACAAGCATCCTAGCTACTCTCAAACAAGCTTAGCTATGAAATGGCTATGAGGCTGTGAGTACCTAATGCCCTCCATCACACATAAGTATGGTAAGCATATATACTCATATGGTGTTTGACATTAGAAAGGTCAAGTGCAAAGTAGGCATTGAGGACTCACAAGGGAAGCTGAGGCTGAGGCTCCCAAGGGAAGCAGTAGGAGACAAGAGCAAGAGGTACATCAGCACTGGCTTAGACTCCACCACAGAGAACTACAAGAGAGTGCAACAGGTAGCTTACACCATTGAGGAGAAGCTACTTTCAGGTGAGTTAACATCTGAGGTTTTACAAAGCTTAACAAACTTCAAGCCCAAACTTCTTGTACTGCCAACTCCACCAAAGCTTACTCCTGTTGAGCTGTGGCAGTTGTACTCTGAGCATAAAAGAAGTCAAGTAGCACAAACCACATTCATCAAAGAGTACCAAAAGAAGTTTGCTAACCACATTAAAAAGCTGCCTAGCAATGCCCTAGAGAATGGTGCTGCTACTAGAGACTTTCTGCTTAAGACAACAACAGCAGACACAACCAAGAGAGTGCTGATGCGCCTGAATGCTGCTTGTGAATGGGCTGTTGAAACTAAGCTCTTAACTACTAACTCATTTGAAGGGATGGCAAAGGACATTAAACTTAACAAGCACTACCAAGAAAACATCAACCCTTTCACCCTAGAAGAGAGAGAAGCCATACTCAAAGCTTTTGAGCAAGCCCCTAAACATAAGCACTACTACAACTTTGTGCGCTTCCTCTTTCTCACAGGCTGTAGGCTTGGTGAAGCCATTGCATTACAGTGGAAGCACATCAATAAAGACTGCTCTATAGTGACTTTTGCAGAAAGCTATGACTCCCAGCTAGGCATCAGGAAAGACACTAAGACTCATAAAGTCAGGAGGTTCCCTTGTAATGCTGCACTAAGAGAGTTGCTCTTGAGCATCAAGCCTGCTGAAGCTGCACCAGATGACGTTGTTTTCCCTTCACCTACTGGCAAGCCCATAGACAGCAACAACTTTACTCACCAAGTTTGGAAAGGCTACAGCAGGAAAGACAGAAAGCAGTATAAGGGTTTAGTCACACAGCTAGTAGAGCAAGGGCTAGTAGAGAGCTACAGACCCCCCTACAACACCAGGCATACATTCATAACCATGTGCATAGAAGCTGGCATGACAGCACCACAAGTAGCAAAGCTGGTAGGCAACAGCCCAGAAGTCATACTCAAGCATTACTGTGGCTCTACCTTAAAGTTTGATGTTCCAGTGGTCTAACTACTTACCTTTTGGGGATGTACTCATACTAGGTTTGATGGTATAAGACAAGTGAGCTATATGCAGTTTCAGAGATAACCCGTTTCTCATCTATGCAGCAGATGCCAAGAAAAACCATAGACCTAGTAGAGCTAGAGCCAGAAGACCTAGAGCTGTTGGCTAGGCTGGCAAAGGAAACAGGCAAGTCAGTCAACCAACTTATCCTAGAGTCAGTCAGGGCTACTTACGGTGTTAGCTGTAGCAGAGAAAGAGAGAGAGATACTACTGCGGCTGTAGTTAAAGCTATAGGGGTTCTCAACGTCCAGATAGAGATGATGCGGGCAGTAGTGGAACTCCAGGGCAAGCAGATACGCTCACTCTCAGGCACAGTCACAGGCAGCGCCACAGGTAAACGTATAAACTCAGCGTTACATGAAAGGGGTGTAGATACAGAACGTCAACACGCCGGAAGAGGGAACCATAAACGCCACACTAGAAGCCAAGAGACTACCTGATGTGATGTAAGACAGACACGGGAAAAGCAAGTTAAGTGAGGCACAGTACCTCAAAGTCTTTGAGTATAGCCACTTACCTATAAGTGTGTATAAACAAGAAGTCACTACTCCATGCCACTACCGCAAATGCTCAAAGAAGTTAAAAACTCAGCTTTCATTTTTAGAGCAAGCAAGAATGAGCTTGAGACAATGAAGCTACACACCAAGTTAGCAGGCTATAAAAATGTGGCTGACCTGGTTAGAGCTGGCTTGCTCATGGTAGAGCAGGAGCTTAAAAACCAAGGCAGGCTTCCCTAAAAAGCAGACAACCAACAACATTCACTACAACAACAGCCCCTTTATGTGCAAGAGCATAAGGGGTTTTGTCATTAGTGCAGTTGTGGGCTTTGTGCATTTATATGGTCAAAGTCACAACAACCCTAGCTTCCCACCTTGTCTAGACAAGCAGCACATACAAACATTCACAAACCTTTTGGTGTGCAGTATGTAGGCTGCTCTATACTCCCTTCCCCCTTGTAGTTTTAGTACTTTCAGAAGGTGAGAGCTGCTTTAAAACTCACCATTACTACTAGGTATATACCTAAAGCAAACACCTAATGCCATGACTACTAAACCAGAAGTTTACACTCCAGATGAACTAGCCAACAAACTTAAACTTTCAGCAAAGGTCATTGCCAACCATGCCCTACAGCTTGGTATACTAGTGACATTAGATGATGGAGAGCAGTATGTAGAAGTTGCTGACATTGGCAAGCTACTCAAAGCCCTCAAGAAAAACTATGCTCAAGCATTAAAAGTAGATGGAGTTAGTGAGAAACTACAGAAACTAGCTGACTATGCCTTAGAGCAGAAAGCATTAGTCAAAGCAAGAGAAGAAGCTAGGCGCTTGAGGGAAGCAGAGGAGCAGCAGCAAAAAGAGCAGGAGCAGTTAAGGAGAGAGGAGGAACTAAAGCAGGTTGACCCTGAGACTGGTTTGCCTGTCAGACTCATCAGCTTAACCAAGGCTGTGCTTGACCCTATGAACTTTCATTGTGGCACATACAGTTTTTTAAGGCAGCTCATCTATGCTGTAGAAGCTAACATCAAGATGGAAGCCCCACCAAAGGAACTACATGAGCTATACCCTGATAAATGGGAAAGAGATGACAGCCCACAGTTAGGAGACAAGCGCAGCAGGAATGGAAAACTTAAGCGCCAAGACTTTAGAGGCTTGCACAACTACAGTGGCAACAAAGAGGATGTGAGCTTCAGTTTGAATGATGCACAGAAGGCGGTGTTTTTTGACTACCTGCTCAGTGAATGCACTTCTGCTGGTCTGGCTTGTCCAGCCAGCCCTGACTTGGCTGAAACTTTAAGAGTCATAGCTGCTGTTGACAAATGGGAAGTTCCTTTGACTGTGCCTATGCTTGAAATGCTGAGGCTTGAGGGCATCAGGCTTAAAGAAGAAAGGAGAGCTAGGCTTGAGGCATATACTCTTCAAGCTCAAGCAACAGCTCTTTAGCCCTTTGCCATCTTGGGCTAGTGGTGGCTTTCTTTGCTTCCTGTTGCCATAGCTCCAGTAGCTCCCTTGGCACAGCCACTAGTCTACCATCTGGTCTTGCTAGCTCCTCCAAGACTTCTGTTTTAGTTTCACAACCATGAATGTCAGCTAACTTCTGTAGGTGGCTTGATGCTGCTTCTGTGAGCCTAAAGGATGCTAGTTTTTTCTTTTCACTCCAATGGTTCCTTGGGTTGCTATGAGAGTAACCACTACTGTAAACCTTAGCCATTATGCCTTTCTGCTATATATGACCTTGTATACATACATAAGTATAGCATTAGGTAGGAAGTTTCATGTATAAAACTTTTCACATCTTATATATATAACTACTGAGCTTCATTCCCCCCTTCACAACTTCCTACAATGACTATGCTCTTGTGCTTGCTTTGCTCCCACTACTTTGAGTGCTTACTTTGGTTGCTGCTATGCCTGATGCTTGGATGCATAGCTTCTGCTTCACAAAGGGGTGGGGAGAGGGTGGTAGATGAAATGTGGCTCCCTGAACTTGTGCCACTGAAAGAAGGTGTCACATATACCTTGACAAAACATTTAATGTCATGACATAGTAGAGACATAGATGAGAGAGGACACCTCTTCACCACCTCCCATCAAAAGAGTTTCAAATGTCACAACTAAGCTACAAGCAACTTCAAGGCAAACTGAAAGCAGTTAAAGAACAAGGCTACCAACTAAATGTCAAACTCAATGCAAAGCAAGAAGCACTTCAACTTGAATGGGAGCGCATCAGTGCTGGCTTGGAGACACAGGTACAAGAGGCATTGACACCATCAGCAGCAGATGAGCTACAGGGCAATGACCAGCAGTACTGCAACTTCTTTCCTACACCCAACACCCAAGAGGTTAACCCTCAAAGCTGCTATACCACAGAGTTCAAAGGAGCAAAGCTGTTTGTCATTGGTGGTGCTGACTACTTCATGCATGAGGTAGACCAGTGGCTAAGAGACAACCAAGGTGCTGCATGTGAAGTCAAGCTCACAACTGAAAGCATTGAAGCTGCTGAAGCTAAAGCAAGTTTGTTTGGTGGTGGCTTTGAGCTACCAGTAGTAGCAGCAGAAACTCAAGTGCATTTAACTTCTGTGCCTTCTATAGTAGGCTTGCTAAGCTTACTGTTGGCTGTGATGCTCCTCTTAGGCTTGAGCATATGCTCTAAAGCTTGGCTAGGCTTGAAGGCTCTAGCATTGGCTACTGGTGAGCCTACCTGCACTCAGGCTGCACAGAATGCTGAGTGGTTATATGGATGCGCCTTGGCATTCATTCAAGGGCTGGCTGTGCCAGACCAGCAGGGGGGGGCTTTTTAAAGTTGTGATGGTGTTAGGGTGAGGGATGGACAAAGCATAGACAAGCAACGTTCCTCACCACAGCTAACCAAGCAACAATAGCACCACCAAAAGGAGGGAGAGAAGGCTATATGACAGACCAACAAAAGAGAGGCAGAAAGTTTCAAGTGCGCTTAAGTGAAATGGAGCTGGAGATGCTGGAGTTAGCAGCAGCAAGACTAGGTTTGTCAGTGAGTGCATTTATTAGAACCACAGCCATTCAGCAAGCAAGGGAAGAGTTAAGCAAAGAAGAGTAAGAAACCATTGAGTTCATCACAACTGAAGAAGGACTTGAAGCAGTGGTGTTTCATCAAGTCATGGCTAAAGACCAGTTTGAGCAGCTAGTAGAGTTTGCTAGAGGCTTAGGCTTAGCTAAGAAGGAGGCAGACTTGCAAGAAACAGTCATAGGGGTGGAAAAGCATCTGAAGGGGTGGGCTGATGACATGGGAGATGACCCAGACTACTACTACAGTGATGGCTGTCAAAGCCAGCACATCAGCTAGCAGCCACTAAGCAGAAAAGCAAACAGCCCTCCAAAGCTAGCAGGCTAAGGAGGGCAAACCAAAACTTCATCATTATATACAAAGGAAACAGTAACAATGGAAAACGCAAACAGAGCAGAGGCATTAGAAAGTTTAAGGACAGAGGCATTAGCTCTAGGCTGCGCAGAAGCAAAGTTAGATGAAATGGAACGCCAAACGCTAGAGATACATGTGAAAAAAGTCTCAAGCGCACTACCACAGAAAGCAGAGGAGCCACAGAGAGAAGACCTTGACTTAGAGAGCTATGCTGTAACTGACATCTACGGAAACTCAGTGACAGAAAAAGACTTGGAGTGCAGAGAGTTGAAAGCTAAAGAGCATACAACATTTGAAACACAGCCCTGCAAACGCCGCAGAGCTGCTGCTATACCCGCACTCTATGCGTTTGAAGTACCACAGAACATAGGACGCATGACGCTTTACAACGGCTATAGCATGAGGACAACATCTAGCTACAGCAAGAACATCATAGATGACTTACGCAAAAGCATAGCTGACTTTGATGGAGAGGAAAGAGAGCCTACAAAGTATGAAGTAGCACAAGCAGTAAAGAAAGCTAACCACTTCTCTGAGCGTTTCCTAAGAAGTGCGCGTGATGAAGTAGGTAGAGCTAACCTCTTAGTTGAGTACGGCTTCTTTCCATTCCTAGACTCTTCAGAAGATGTGAGTCAGCACGTAGCAAGAAAGCAAATGTTGAAGTCAGACCAGGTAGATGCCTGTGTTGCTGGAAAAGCGGTTGAGTTTAAGTGCTTTAAAAAGCTTTATGAAAGCTGCGTCATAGAAGAAGAAGAAGACGGAAGCACATACATCTTTATGTGCAGTGCCTACAGCAAGAAAAACCAAGTAGCTGCGCGTGACTACTATATACTCACGTATAAAGACTTTGCCAGCAACGCTTGGCTAAAGAAGATGCTAAACCGCACAGTAAATGTGAACAGACCAGTGGTAGTCCCTATAGAGACTGCACATACCATAGAGAGAGTATGGACTGACTCTCAGCGTGGGGAGGAGCTAGGAGTCTTTGTTAACGTTAAAGACTTGCTACCGTGGGACATCTTCATGAGTGAGTTGCGTAAGCATCATAACACACAGAAGACAAACTCTAGACAGCTAACAGAAGTGGAAGTGATGAAGCTAATGTACCCGCACTTAAAAACAGAAGCAGAGCTTAAAGTGCTTCATCCTTCCATGAGCATTGCACAACTCAGGGCGCTCTACCATAATGAGCTGTTAGAACCACAGCTTGAGAAGCTAAGGCAAGAGCAGAAAGTGTCAATGAAAGATGAGTGGTAGCCATGCCTTTTTAAGGGCGCTTTGGCTTTACTGCTGAGGCGCTTCTTTCTTTTACGTGACGCTTCAAGCGTTGACCACTGCTTTAGTTGCCATTGAAGTTACTTAGTTAGCTGTTGTTTAAGTTTTAGAATGTCAAGTGGTTAGCGGTAGGATGCAGCACGTTTACCGCAGCGCCTACCACGGCTGTCTATTGGTAAGAGTACGTGCAGGAACCAGAACCACCGCTGTAAACGGGTAGTAAACCATCATTTTCCATGTCTCTGAAAGCATTAGGGTTTTGCTGTTTAAAAGACTCAAACTGTTTAAGAGCTTGTTGGCGCTCTTGTTCTTGCTTAGCCATTCTTTCTCTTGCCGCTCTGTTTTCTTTTCTCAGTGTTAAACAGTAGTCTTCAAACTTAGAAGCGTACATACCAGAAGCTATACGTTCATACTGAGCTGGTCTTTCTGCTGTGTCTTTGCAAACTAAGCTGGAGTTCTCATCACCCAACCAACCTCTATACACAGCAGTTTCACCTTTGTAACGGAACCAGCAGTTTGTTATGCCAGCTTGCATCTCATGAAGCTCATCACTTAAAACATAGTCACTAGCTATACCATACGCAGCAACTTCAGTTGTTTTACTGCTGCCGTTTTGAACCCAGACAACATCAGAAGAGTCAAAGTCTTTTTCAACTTCTGCTTGTAGGTAAACTGAAGCGTCAGCTTTAGGTGAATGCATAAGCACAGCAACTAATGTGCTGACTAATGCAGGGATGGCTGTCAAAGCCAGTGGTGGTTGGCACAACCAACACACCAGACTGTCAGTACTTCTATAAAGTTTCATTTTAGTTAAGTATACATATAAGCTTTGTGTTCAATGCTACTTCATCTACTTAGCATTGTCCTCAGTACATCCCCTTGTTTTTCAAAGTAGGGGCTTGAGCCATAGTTTTTACTCTATGCCACTGCACTTAATGCTTTCAAAGTTCAATGGTTAATGATGTGAAAAGCTGAGGCTGTGTAGACAAATGACACATTACCTAAATGTGTACACCAACCAAAAGGGAGAAAGCATATGGAAAGCACCACTACAACAATGACAGCAGCCAAGCAAACTAAAGACTCTCAGCTCCACATCAGAGTCACCACAGCAGAGCTTCAAGAATGGCAAGCAGCAGCAGAAGCAATGGGCTTCAAAACATTAACTGGCTTTGTCAGAGCTGCCATAGTCAACTTCACACCTAGCAGCCACTAGAGCAACAAAAGCAAAAGAGGGCTGAAGCGCTAACAACACTCAACCCTCTTCTCAAAACCCATTGCATAAAGAAAAGCACACCCACATTAACTACAAAGAGGTATACCATCTCATGCAAAACTTCATTGTAACAGAAACTCAGCAGTTCTTACAAGCACTTGACCCTACAGCAGAAAAGTTCACATTTCAGACGTTTGATGACAACAGCAGCCGCAAAGACTCTGCGCTTGTTGTGACGTTGCACGGCTCATTAGAGCAGCACGTAGAAACTCTCAACAGGCTGAATGCAAAAGGCGCTGGTGTCTTTGTCACGGTTAACAGCACAAACTTTAAAGGACGCAAAGCAGAGAACATCATTAACTACCGCGCTTTGTTTGTAGACAATGACAACCATCTACCGCAAGACTACCATCTTCAGCCGTCCGCTATAGTCAAGACAAGCGGTAACAAAGGTCATAGCTACTGGTTCTTACGTGAGCCGTCAACAAAGTTAGAGGCGTTTAAACCTAGCCAAGTGAGGCTCATTCAGCGTTACAACTCAGACGCTTGCATTCATGACCTACCTAGAGTGTTGAGACTGCCAGGGTTCTACCATATGAAGGGAGATGAGCCACAGCTAGTAAAGCTTATAGCTTGTGATGCTGCGTTGCGGTACACCACGGAGGAAGTCACTAAGGCATTAGCCACGCCGCAGTCACAGCAAACAACATCCACTACCACTACATTAGATGGATGGCTAGAGAAAGTGAAGAACGCTGCTGATGGTGAACGCAACTCTACATTAAACCAAGCTGGCTACTACGTAGGACAACTCATAACCCAAGGCGCGGTAGATGAAAAAGTAGCCAAGAGTCAGCTTACTGTGGCGGCTATGGAGTCAGGGCTTGACTTAGAGGAAGTAGCCAGCACTCTACCACGCGCTATAGATGACGGCAAAGCAAGTAACCCAACTAGCTTTTCTAAGTCAAACACCAAAAAGCTACTCACCATCCTAGAGGATGAGTACAGCCATAGGTTAAGTTGGGATGTCTTGCAGCAAAAACCTAGAGTAGATGGTGAACTCATAGACTTCCCTACAGTAGAGATGGACATCACACGGAAGCATGACATCCATGTAGACAGCAGCAAGCTAAGTAGTTATATGACTGCTTTAGCTAAAGAGCAACCGTTTAACCCTGTAGTGGAGTACCTTGAGGCGGTAGCGGCTGAGGTAGAACCAAGCCCTGACATTATAGACGTGTTGGCTAGTGATGTGCTTGGCTTGAGTGACCCGCTGGAGAGAGTATACCTAAAACGCTTCCTTATAGCAGCAGTGGCTAGAGCATTTGAACCAGGATGCAAGGTAGACACTTTGTTCATCCTTAAAGGGAAGCAAGGCACGGGTAAGACTACATTCTTTCAAGAGCTGTTTGGCAAAGAGTACTTTGCTACCGTAGGTGAAACAGGGAATGAGCGTGATGAACTCTTAACGCTTCATCAGAAGTGGGTGCTAGAGTATGGGGAGTTTGAAAATGCCGCTAGCAAAAAAGACGTTAGCGCCATGAAAAACTTTCTTTCACGGCAAGTAGACAACTTCAGAGCGCCCTATGGTAGCAGGGCTGAGGACTACCCTAGACGCTTTGTTCTCTGTGGCACTACCAACAAAGACCAGTTCTTGTTTGATGAGACAGGCAACAGGCGCTTTTGGGTAGCCAACATACCGCACAGTATAAACTTGCTATGGGTGAAAGCACATAGGGCTGAGGTATGGTCTGCTGCTGTTGCTCTCTATAAAGCTGGTCAGCAGTGGTGGTTAACAGAGACAGAGCAAGCGTTGCAAGAGAGCAGTACTAAAACGTATGAAGCTAAGTCTATATGGTTTGACATCATAGATGCTTGGCTCCAAGGTGGTAAGGCTTGTTACGGTGGTGAACGCTACAAAGAAGGTCAGCCATTCCTCACTAAGGATGTCTTGCTAAATGCCATTGGAAAGCCTGCTGGTCAGTGGACATCTGCTGATGAACGCAATGTAGCCAAAGTACTGAAGGCTCTAGAGTTAGAGCAGAAGGAGATGAGAGTTAACGGCATCAAAGGTAGGTACTGGGTAGGGACACCGAAGCTACCAGAAATGCAAGCGGTATGGGTCAACACAGCAAATGATGTTTGTGAAGACTTTTAAAGAGGCTTGACATTTATAGAGGAAGTATGGGTCAGACATACTCCTCTTTCTTTTTTATACGGATGCAGTAAATGTCTCAGATGTCCCAGATGTGTCTCAGATGTTTTTTGGATATGTGGGACACCCTCAAAACCATTAGGGTAGGGGGTTGTAGCCTTAGTGTCCCAGATGTCCCAGATGTTTTTAGTAAAAGTCTAGAGAAGAAGAAGAAGCGCCGCATAGCCAGATGGTTTAGCGCATTTTATGTGAGACATCTGGGACACTAGCTGTAACTCAGTCACAGCAAACATTATAGCTGTCCCAGATGCTTGTCCCACATCCTTACTGTTCCAACCTTTTTGTCCCAACCTCACAGCATTTAGCATCAAGCATCCTAGATGTTTCAACCTTGGAGCGCATCAGCTCTTGTGTGCTTGTTTTTACTACCACAAAGTCTTTTCACAAAGCCAAGTATTCTCCACTAACTCCATGTAGATGTGCTGGCTTTGGCAGCCATCACAGAAAGAGTAAGAGCTGATGGTCTGACAGCCATCCCTGTACCCTAGCTGTGCTACCATTTTAGGATGGAGGCTTAGGCACAAAGCTGGCTATGAAATGGCTACTAAGTGCTAAGCTTGAGAGAAGTTTAGGGCTGGAAAACTTGATGCGCTTGCTTCTCATGACTGGTAAAGGAGGAGTTGGGAAAACCTCTGTGGCGGCGGCTACTGGACTGCGCTGCGCCGAACTCGGCTATCGCACGCTGGTTCTCAGCACTGACCCCGCACACTCCCTAGCAGATAGCTTTGACTTAGAATTAGGACACGAACCTCGCCTAGTGCGCCAAAATCTCTGGGGTGCAGAATTAGACGCGCTGCTGGAATTAGAAGGAAACTGGGGTGCAGTCAAACGCTATATCACCCAAGTCTTACAAGCAAGAGGATTAGATGGAGTCCAAGCTGAAGAATTAGCTATTCTACCAGGCATGGATGAAATTTTCGGTCTGGTGCGGATGAAACGCCACTACGATGAAGGCGAATACGATGTCTTAATTATCGATTCTGCGCCTACGGGTACGGCTTTAAGGTTGCTTAGCTTACCTGAAGTCAGTGGATGGTATATGCGCCGCTTTTACAAGCCATTACAAAAAATGTCTGTAGCGCTTAGACCTTTAGTAGAGCCTTTATTTAAACCTATTGCAGGTTTTTCGCTTCCAGATAAAGAAGTGATGGATGCTCCCTATGAATTTTACGAGCAAATTGAGGCATTGGAAAAAGTTTTAACTGACAACACGAAAACTTCCGTGCGCCTAGTCACTAATCCTGAAAAAATGGTGATTAAAGAATCTCTTCGCGCTCATGCCTATCTCAGTTTATATAATGTTTCTACAGATTTAGTCGTTGCCAACCGAATCATTCCCGAACAAGTAACCGATCCTTTCTTCCAAAAGTGGAAAGAAAATCAACAGCAATATCGTCAGGAAATTCACGAAAACTTTCGTCCTTTACCCGTCAAGGAAGTGCCACTATATTCCGAGGAAATGTGCGGTTTAGCAGCTTTAGAAAGACTGAAAGAAACATTATATCAAGAAGAAGATCCTGCTCAAGTTTATTACAAAGAAACTACGCTCAAAGTTGTACAAGAGCAAAATCAGTACAGTTTAGAACTGTATTTGCCGGGGATTCCTAAAGATAAAATTCAGTTGAGCAAAACAGGGGATGAATTGAACATCACCATCGGCAACCATCGCCGTAATCTGGTTTTACCGCAAGCTTTAGCTGCATTACAACCATCTGGAGCCAAGATGGACGAGGATTATCTCAAAATTCGTTTTGCCGATATTGCTAAGGTTTAGTACATTTCATTAACGTAGGGGCGCACAGATGTGCGCCCCTACTAATTTCTGATCTGTACGGGCATAATCAAATAAGTCATCTGCAACCCACCAATGGGAGTCAAAACCACTGGAGTGACTGCCGTATTGAGATGCATTTCGATTTCCCCTGAAGGTAATGCTTTGACTCCATCCATCAAATAAGCAATATTAAAAGCAATATCAAGATTGCCCCCACCAGAAATTTCAGCAGGCAAAAATTCTTTTCCGCTACCTACATCTTGCGCATCAACTGATAAGGCTAATTCTTGTTTGTCAGTATCAATATGAAACTTGACAATATTATTTTTCTGGTCGGCAATAATCGCAATTCGTTCTAATGCACCCAGTAATTGTTTGCGATCGATCGCAATTTGGCGCTCGAATTGACGTGGAATTAACTGACGATAGGCGGGATACTGACCTTCTAAGGTGCGACACGTCAGTCGCTGCTCCGACCATTCAAACACGATTTGACCGCGATCGCAATTTAAGGCAATTGGTTCGCTGGCTTGTAGCTTACCCAGCATCCGTTCCAGTTCTCGAAACGCTTTAGCAGGTACGGTAACTTCAAGCTGTCTTGTCTCTTCTCCGTCTGAAGTGTCATTGGCAGTTTGCACGACTGCCAAGCGATGACCGTCTGTTGCCGCAAATTCTAGCGTGTCTTGTTGGACGGTTAAATGCAGTCCCTTCAAAATCTGCTTGCTTTCATCAGCACTCGTCGCAAATAACGAACCCTTCAACCCCTCCATCAAAGCGTCTGCTGGTAAATGCACGAATTCACCCTTCTCCAAAACGGGTAATTCAGGGAATTCTTCCACTCCCATACCGCGTATTTGGTAGCGTCCATGCTGAGAGGCGATCGCCGCAATAAATGGGACTTCTCCTTCCTCTTCTTCCAGCGTAATTTCTCCTTCTGGAAGCCTTGCCACAATATCATTTAACAACTTAGCAGGCAAAGTCATCGCACCGCTTGATATCACTGTAGCAGCAAACGTGGTGCGGATTCCCAGTTCGAGATCGAAAGCTGTCAAGCTTACCTGCTGCGTATCTGCGTCGGCTTGCAGCAATACGTTAGCCAAAACCGGATGAGTCGGACGCGAGGGGACGGCGCGACTGACAAGAGAAAGGTTTGTACTAAGGTCGTTTTGAGTACAGACGAGTTTCATGGACGGCTAACAGATGGCACTGGGCTAGGACAGATTTGCTCCAGAATAGACATAGTATCACTCTTGTCAAGGTTGTTGTCAGGATGAACCAATAAACTTCTGTGCGAATAGATCCGACTTAAAGATATATTTTTTTTATTAGTAGTAGTAGGTGCTGTGGAAACTGTGAAAAAAAATGGCTCTTGCTGTTTCTGTGGCGATCCTAGAGATTAAAACTTGTGGAAAACTTGTGGAAAAAAGCCTTAAGTTTTCCACAGGGTATTTATACTTACTGTAAATTTTCCACGTAAAATCAATAGTTTTCCACAAATTGTCCCCGGGTTTTCCACAGAAAACCCGAAGTTTTCCACAGGCAGAACTGAATCTTAATTTTTATTTATACTCGCTTTAAGCTTGAGTTGTAGAGAGCGATCGCGATCGCCAACTCAATTAGCTAAAGCTCCAACAAGCCTAATTCGACTTACTGGCTGTAAGCTTAGTACTTTTGATTTTACTATGCTTGATGATAATATATTAGATTTTCCAAATTCATCTGTTCTATTGGAATTTAGTTCAAATCGTACTGGGATTAGAGCTGTAAAATCGTCTATAGTGAAATATCTCACCTCTGTTTAAGTTTGCCCGTGCAAAGCTTCCTACCGATCGCCTACTTTCAAAATCAGTTTGTTCCGTTTGGCGAGGCTAAGATCTCCATTGCTACCCATGCCTTACACTACGGAACGGGAGCCTTAGGTGGTTTACGCGGAATTCCCCACCCGCAGGATTCCCAGAGAATTTTGCTGTTTCGGCTCGATCGCCATTGCCAGAGATTGAGTCATAGTGCTAGATTTTTGCATTACGATTTACCAGCGGACAAAATTCAAAGCGTCATCGTTGAATTTGTCAAACGCAATCAGCCCACAGCATCTTTCTACATTCGTCCTTTTGTTTACACCTCTGGCTTAGGAATCGCACCGCGATTGCATTCGATCGAAAAGGATCTTTTTGTTTACGGATTAGAGTTACAAGACTATTTATCTGCTGAAGGTGTTAGCTGTCGTATCAGCTCTTGGTATCGACAAGAAGATCGCAGTATGCCACTACGGGGTAAAATAAGTGCTGCTTACATCACTTCTGCTTTAGCAAAAACAGAAGCAGCTGAATCGGGTTTTGATGAGGCAATTTTATTGAATTCTCAAGGCAAAGTGAGCGAAGCTTCGGGAATGAATATATTCATTGTCAGAAACGAAAGACTGATTACTCCAGGTTTCGACCAAGATATTTTAGAAGGCATTACTAGAGATAGCGTCATTAAGATTGCCAAAGATCTAGGAATTGAAACAATAGAAAGACCAGTGGATCGAACCGAACTTTTGATTGCTGATGAAGTCTTTTTATGCGGTACAGCAGCTAAAATTGTTCCAGTAAAAAGATTAGAAAATTATCAATTATCGCCGCAAAATACAATTACACGAAAGCTGCAAGAAAAACTGATTGCTATTACCGAAGGTAGAGAACCAAAATATCAAGATTGGGTATATTCGATCGCAATTAGTTAAATAAAGAGTAGTGAGATCGTGAGTTTAACAGAAGATATTCTGACTCAATTACCAGGCGATGTTTTGAGTGGCTTACGACAAGCAGATCGCTTGCTCGCGTCGATGAGAACGGATACGACAGCCGTACCGACAGTCGTGACTCAAAGCGAAACTCTTTTGGAAACCGTTGACTGGGATGTCGTGATTTGCGGTGGTACGCTAGGAATTTTAATTGGCAGCGCTTTGGTACAGCGGGGATGGCGAGTCGCTTTGCTCGAACGCGGAATTTTAAGAGGTAGACAGCAAGAGTGGAATATTTCTCGGCAAGAATTGTCAGTTTTTTTGCGGCTGAATTTATTAACTGAAGCGGAATTAGAACAAGCGATCGCTACTGAGTATAACCCCGCCCGCGTTAGCTTTCATAATAGTGGCGAAAATTGGGGCGGCGAAATCTGGGTTAAAGACGTACTCAATCTGGGTGTAAATCCAATTTATTTGCTAGAAACCTTAAAGCAAAAATTTCTAGCAGCAGGTGGCGTGTTATTGGAAAATACTCCCTTTGTGAGTGCGATCGTTCATCCTAATGGCGTGCTTGTGGAAACGGGAGCAGGGAGCGCTTCGGTGCAGGGAGCAGGAGAGAAGAAAGCTGAGGAGCAATTACCAATTACCAATTACCAATTACCAATTACCAATTACCAATTACCAATTACAACTCGCCTCCTCATCGATGCAATGGGGCATTTGTCCCCGATGACACAACAAGCACGTCAGGGACAAAAACCCGATAGTATTTGTTTAGTCGTTGGTAGTTGCGCTCAAGGGTTTCCTCAGAACCAAACTGGCGATTTAATTGCGACTTTTACACCGATTCAAAATCGCTGTCAGTATTTCTGGGAGGCTTTTCCAGCTAGAGATGGTAGAACGACGTATTTATTTACCTACATGGATGCTAGTCCAGACCATTTGGGTTTAGAAGCGTTATTTGAAGAATATTTGCGATTGCTGCCACAGTATCAGGCTGTAAATTTAGATAAGCTGCATTTTCAACGAGCCTTATTTGGCTTTTTTCCTGCCTATCGCCAAAGTCCTTTACGCACTCCTTGGAATCGGATTTTACCGGTAGGAGATAGTAGTGGCAATCAATCACCGCTAAGCTTTGGGGGGTTTGGAGCAATGGTACGCCATTTAGAACGTCTAACGCTTGGCATTCATGCAGCACTTTCTAGCGAGCAGTTATCGGCATCGTCTCTGTCGTTACTAGCCCCCTATCAACCAAATCTCAGCGTTACGTGGTTGTTTCAAAAAGCGATGAGGGCTGATGTTAGGGAAACTATTCCGCCCGATCGCATTAATCGGTTGCTAGCAGTTGTATTTCTCACCATGCAACAGTTGGGCGATCGCGTTCTCAGACCGTTTCTCCAAGACGTAGTACAGTTTTTGCCCCTGACACAAACTTTGTTCAAAACTGCGATCGCTCATCCTTTGTTAATCGCCCAAATTATCCCTCACGTTGGCTTAGGGGCTTTAATAGATTGGACGATCCATTACACTAACCTTGGAATCTATTCAGTCTTATCTAAATTCAGTCCCATTATCCAACCTTGGCTAAAAAACCTACCCACACCACAACAATACAAATACCACCGCTGGATTGACGCTTGGCGTTACGGATCTGGCGAAGATTAGCGTGTTGTCGATTGTTAATAGTTAATCGGATCGATCGCCAATATTAACAATTAACTATTAGCCATTAACCATTAACATAATCAGGCATCTGCCACAAACGCAAGACTGGTTCGATCGCTTCTCCAATGCGATCGGCAACGTAGCGTACTGTTTGTGCTTCTTTGTTAGTGAAGTGGCGCGGGTGCAAGCTGCCAATATGAAATACACCAACAACTCGATTGCTAGCAAATAGAGGAACGCCTAGCATAGAATGCAGTCCCTTTTGTCGCAGTACGGGACTGTAGACTTCTATTGTCGATAGATCGTCAACAATTGTTAACTCCGGTTGAGCTGCAATTTTACCCGCGAACCCCTGTCCGACTGGAATTCTGACTCCAGTTTCGATTTCTTCTTCCAAACCCAAAGTTGCATGAACTGCTAGCTGTTCTCCGTTTTCTGTTTGTAATAAGACTGCGACAGTATCGACTTCTAGGATGTGGCGAATGCATTCCAAGGTTGCTTGGAGTAAATTTTCTAGCGGTCTATGGGCAAGTTCGTTTTTGCTCGCAGCGCGATCGCGGGATGGATTTGTTGAAACGCGATCGCCTTGAGCGACCGGGTTGTATTCGTGTTGGTGAGTCACTTTTTCTTGAACTTGCAGGCGGTTAGCAATTGCTTTAGCTGGTACGCCCACGGCAACCGAGTAAGGGGGGAGATCTTTGGTTACAACCGCGCCAGCACCGATGACGCTACCCTTGCCGATTGTGACCCCATCTAAAACTTTCACGCCATAACCCAACCAGCAATCGTCGCCAATTTCAATTCCCTTTTTCGTCACTCCTTGATCGCGAATCCTTTGTAAGGGGTCTGCAAAAATATGATTGTTAGCCACTATGCCACTGTGAGCAGCAATCATGCAGTCCTTGCCAATTCTGACATTCCCTGGACCAGCGATACAGGAGTAGGGACCGACGAACGTGCCATCACCAATTTCAATCGTGCAGTTATCTCCCGCACAAGTAATATCAGCACCTCGATCTATAGCAACGCGATCGCCCAGCAAAATTTGACAATTATCATTCCAAGCGTTCAGCTTGACGTTGCCAAATAAATAAACCTCGTCGCCAAGCTCGATCTTTTCAGCACTGAGAAACTCTACTCCCTCTTGGATAAAAACTTTTTTACCCATGTGCCGCAAGATCAGCGGGTAGAATTTTCGGCGTGCAGCAGTACCCATAGCGAGCTTAGGCAAGGAGCCTACTGTAGTGGTAATTATTAGCTCTCTTAAGCGTATCAACTTCCTTCGGGAACTTTGTTGATTCATCGAGAAACTCCAAATCGACCTAGATTTTAGAAATAAAATGTTAAGTACATTGATATCGGTTAGTTAATTTATGGTATAATTAATAACCTTATGCTTTTTGCTTTACTTTTACTTTGGATTCCTGAAAAACCCGACTTTCTCTAGTCGAACTATTAAGGTTCTATATATTAGCTAATTTGTCTATTGATTTTATATTGGTAACAATTATACATATTACTGTTATTCTATATTTTTTTTATTTTAGCAAGACTTTTAAAAGCTGCTAAACTGCTTGCTCCTGATTCCTCTTACCTTTTTAGATACTGGCGATCGCGGCAACTGAGCGAGAGTCAGATATGTATCAAGCTAACTATGACTTTAGGAATACATTAATACTTACAACTGCGTCTTTTCTAATTCGCGATTAGGGTATTAATACTTATTATTTCTTAATATTAGGTTTACCGTTCTTATTTTACATATAACTTGAGAAAAACAACATTCACGAATGAGTGCAGCCATAGCTTAGATAATAATACTTATAGAATAATCTCTATAAATTTGTTAAACACTATTCCTTCAGAAAGGTTTCTATGAAATAAATATCTGATGTTTGAAAGAAGAAATGAAAGTAATAGCGTGAAAGACAACAGAGAGTGTCAAAACTATTTTTAATCATCGCAAGTTATTTTGGTTGCCGAGCACCGATTGCCGATACCTGAGAAGGGCGAATTTCGAGCGAAGATGTATTGCTCAGGCTGTCAATCTATTCGCCAAACCCACCCCTACGGTCACTGTTCCCTGCTCCCGGCTCCCTGCTCTCTGCTCCCGGCTTCCTGCTCTTTGTAGTAAAGTTTATACCAGTCAACAAAGCGTTGAATCCCTTCTGATAAAGGTGTAGTAGGTTTGAATCCTACATCGTGAATTAAATCGTCTACATCGGCGTAAGTACAAGGAACGTCACCGGGTTGCATCGGTAACATTTGCGTGCGAGCTGTTTTTCCCAAAGCGGTCTCAATTGTCTGAATAAACTCATTCAGTTCTACCGGACTATTATTACCAATGTTGTAAATTTTATATGGAGCTTGGTTTTCAGGTATTGCACTATTGCCGTTTGGTTGAGAACACATTTGAGGTGGACGCAGCATAACTCGCATTACGCCTTCTACAACATCATCAATATAGGTGAAGTCGCGTTTCATCTTGCCATAGTTGTAGACTTCAATTGGCTTGCCTGCTTCAATCGCCTGGACAAATTTAAAATAAGCCATATCCGGTCTTCCCCAAGGACCGTAAACGGTAAAAAAACGCAATCCGGTAGTCGGTAAATTGTAGAGATGGCTGTAGACGTGGGCGATCAGTTCGTTGGCTTTTTTGGTAGCAGCGTAGAGAGACACGGGGCGATCGACGCGATCGCTAACTGAGAAAGGTATTTTGGTATTTGCACCGTAAACAGAACTGGAAGACGCAAAGACTAAGTGTTTGACCTGACTGTGACGACAGCCTTCCAGCAGGTTAACAAACCCGGAAAGATTACTATCAGAGTAGGCAAAGGGATTTTGTAGAGAATAACGAACCCCTGCTTGGGCTGCTAAATTGACGACATAATCGAATTTATTGTATTGAAACAATTCTAAAAGGCGATCGCGTTCTGCTAAGTCCAATTTTTGAAATGCAAACCCCGGATGTGGCTGAAGCTGCGCTAAGCGGTCGTGCTTGAGTTTGACATCGTAGTAGTTGTTGAGGTTGTCTATGCCATAGACTCCTATCCCCTCTTGAAGCAACCGTTGTGCTAAATGATAACCGATAAATCCGGCAACTCCAGTCACTAATACGTGCATGTTTTCATATCCTTCGCTAGCATTGTGGACGAGATTTTAGGCGATCGATCGCACTAAATATTTTTGCTACCAGTGACAAGCCAAACCTCAGTACAAATGGTAGTTGAACCGTTCGGTTTGGGGTTGGAGTCAGACCATTTCTCATCATAGAGGAGCGATCGCGTCTCACGGTTCGGATTTGGCATAATCTCTTTCTTCGACGCATTAATTCTTTACAAGTGCCTGCTTTAACTGTAGTGAGTCTTGTTAGTTTACTCCTTAGAGATTCTGGAATATTCCTTCTTGTTTATACGTTTGTCAAGCCCCTTATGGAGGGATTTTAGCGTTCTGAGGTGATAATCTGAAAAAAAGTCATGTTTAGCAGTTATTATGTAAACTAATGCCAAATATTAAGAACTATTAAGTTTTTCTAGAACTATCATAAATTTCGATCGATGCAAGAAAAACGCAGCGAGAGTAGAGCCTCTCCCAAGGTTAAATCAAATTTCTCGGCTGCCAGAGGGTTCTTTTGGGCAGCACGTACCCGTATTCTCTTATGGTATCTGCTGACAATTGGTTTCATTTTTGTAGTTTCCATCCCTGCGTTTCGCCAAGTGCTTTACGAGCGCGTCAACCAGCGTGTCAATCGGGAACTGACGGAGAAGATGGAAATATTTACTCAATTAATTGATGCAGAAACCGAAGCAAGCGATCGCGAAGATGAAGAAGTGACGGCTGCTGTCAATTTGCTCAAACAAGCAGACATGCGTTTGACAAAACCCCCCGCGACAGAGGATGAGTTAGAAGAATTTTTTGATGCTTTTCTCGGTCGCCAGCTATCGGAAGACGACACCTTCTTGATCGCGATCGTGGATGGAGAATTTCGTAAATCTAGTCCGAGAGCTAGACCCAAAGTACTTGCTGCTGATTCTAAGCTAATTCAATACTGGGGAAGACTGACTCAATCAGAGCAAGGTGAGAAGGAATTTCCTACAGAACCAAATATTGATAGCGTTCTTTACACAGCCAAACCTGTTTGGATTGACGGCGAAATTGCAGGTGTATTTGTAGTTGCTCATACTACCGCTGGCGAACGAGCTGAAGTTGTAGAAGCCGTGTTAGCAATCGTTCAAGTCAGTGCTGTGGTGCTAATTCTGGCTTTGCTAATAGCTTGGGTTGCTTCTCGGGGGGTTTTGGCTCCTCTGCGCCTCATACTCCAAACAACTCGTAAAATCAGCGAGTCCGATCTCAATCAACGCATTTCCGTAGAAGGAAAGGGAGAACTGGCGGAGTTAGCAACTACCTTTAATGAAATGATGGATAGATTGCAAGCCGCTTTTACTAGCCAGCAAGAGTTTATTAACGATGCGGGACACGAACTACGAACGCCGATCGCGATCGTGCGCGGACATTTAGAATTAATGGGCGACAACCCCGAAGAAATCGGGGAAACTCGGGCGCTAGTGCTAGATGAGCTAGATCGCATGAGTCGATTTGTCAACGACATGATTTTACTAACAAAAGCAGAACGCCCGGACTTTTTACGCTGGGAAACTGTCGAGCTTCAATCTTTTACAGAGGAATTATTTGCTAAAGCACAAGCACTAGCCCAGCGTAACTGGCAATTCGACAGTACAGCTCAAGGTCAGACGATCGCCGATCGCCAGCGTTTGACTCAGGCAGTGATGAACTTAATTCGAAACGCCATTCAGCACACAAAAGAGAATGACATAATTGGTATTGGCTCGGCAATTAGTAAAAGTAGAATTAGTTTTTGGGTACGTGACACGGGCGAAGGGATCGCACTTATAGATCAAAAAAGGATTTTTGAACGCTTTGCTCGTGCTGCTAATAGTCGCCGCCGATCTGAAGGCGCTGGGTTGGGATTATCAATCGTCCAAGCAATTGTAGAGGCACATGGTGGACGAATCTTACTCAAAAGTGATATTGGTGCTGGTGCTAGATTTACGATTGTCATACCTCTGAAGCGATCGCCAGAGAAAAAAGGTCATGCCGAACGAGTTGGTTGACGATTAAATCAAAGTAGAAAGGCGATCGGCAAGTTCAGAGATGAAAAGTTTCTCATTTCAATTTCATCACAATCTCATCTTTAACTGTCAAAATAATTGGCAAAAGAATAATTGCTGAAATGATTGAGAGTTTGCTGGGTTGTTCTATTACTTTTTCTAAAAGATAGGATTAAGCAAACAGAAGACAGATAAATAAAATATTTATCAATAAAAGATTTATCTTTTATGACGTTTATTTTTAGTCTGTTATTATCCGTATAGATAGTTCTGTCATCATATAACAATGAGGCGCTTAGGTTGTGGCAGTAGGGCGATCGCTAGCTAAGATTTGCAAGGATTTCTATGCAAGATTAGCGAAATCGTTTTCTTCAGCATTTACTTTATTCATTGACCACCTTGAAATAGGTACACCACAAGGTTATGAGCCAAATTTTGATTGTGGAAGACGAAGCTCGTCTAGCTGCTTTTGTTAAGAAAGGACTGGGCAAAAGTGGTTTCGATACTCTAGTAGCAACTGATGGAGAACAGGCGATTGAATTGGCTCAAACTAGTCAACCCGATCTATTGTTACTCGACCTTGGTTTACCAATTAAAAATGGTTGGCAGGTCATGCAAGAATTACGTAGCAAGGGAGAAGTGCTACCAATTGTCATTATGACTGCTCGTGACGATAATCAATGTAAGGCAGCTGCTTTGCAAGCTGGTGCAAATGATTACATTACTAAGCCTTTCCTCTTCAAAGACTTATTAGGATGTATACAGGCACAGTTGGAAATCGCTTGCAAACCAACAATACTCAAATAACATTTTTAGCATTTGTAGGGGCACACAGATTTGCACCCCTTGCACTACATGAGATCCCCCCAAACCACCTTATCAAGGTAGGGGGGATCTTTTTTGTCGTAGTCAAAGAGTAAATTGGCATGAGATGTTTTCTGAATGGCTTTGTAGAGATGCAACTCATCTCTACAATTATGTATGCAAACGAATGATAGCAATTCTCGATTGCGTGCGTGACATTTGTAGGAGCGCACAGAGAAAGCGCCCCTACAGATCGTGTGTTTTACCCAATCGAAAACTGCTATGAGGTGGAGTGAAAGAGAGACTTATGGCGAAAATGAGAGATTTCTCATGAGAAATCTCTCATTAAACATTCATTATCAATTCATCACTGACTGCAAAGATATATGTAGATGGAAGACAAATCATTAGTGACGAACTGCGATCGCCAGTCAATTTTTCACAACCAACCACACAAAAAGGATATCAGTCATGCGACTGCTGGTTTATTCCCACGACGCATTTGGACTTGGCAATATTCGCAGAATGTTAGCAATTTGCGAACACCTATTAAGCGAAATTCCTGACCTTTCAATTTTATTACTTTCTGGTTCGCCCATGCTTCAGGGCTTTCGATTACCAAAAGGACTTGATTATATTAAGTTACCTTGTCTAAATCGCGGTGAAACTGGTGAAATTGCTGTCAAATATTTAGGAATGGGTGTGGAAGAGATTGTTAAGCTGCGATCGGAATTGATCTTGTCAGCAACAATTATTTTTCAACCAGACATCTTTTTAGTAGATAAGAAACCTTATGGACTTAAAAATGAATTACGGGGTACGCTCAATTATCTAAAAACAACATTACCAGAGACTAAACTAGTACTGTTATTACGAGATATTCTTGACTGTCCTGAAAAAACAATTGCAGAGTGGCAAAAAAGCGATTTCTATACGGCAATAGACAAGTTTTACCATCAAGTACAAATAGTTGGAACGCCAGAAGTTTTTGACACGGTACGAGAATATAGATTTCCACCTAAAATTGTCGAGAAAGTACGCTACTGTGGCTATCTGCACCGTCAACCGGGACAAAAGAGTCGAACTTGCATTCGACAAGAATTAAAAGTTTCGCAGCGAGAACGCTTAATTCTAGTGACTCCTGGAGGTGGAGAGGATGGCTATGAGTTAGTAGATAATTATTTGTCAGCCTTAGCACTATTACCAGCAAAGTATCGCATTAAAAGTTTGGTAATTTGCGGTCCTGAAATGCCTAAAGCGCAAAAGCAACTCGTCGAACAAGCAGCAGAAAATAACTCTCAAGTTCGAGTTGGAGAATTTACAGATGATTTAATGAGCTATATAAATGCCGCAGATGTTGTGGTATCTATGGCTGGATACAATACTGTTTGTGAAATTTTATCGGCTAGAAAGCCATCTGTCATTATTCCGCGTAGTAAGCCGTCTCAAGAACAGTCAATTAGAGCCGAGAGAATGGCAAGCTTAGGGTTAATTAAGACACTCATACCTGGTAAGGGAGATTTTAGCTCCATCACTTTAATGAATCTACTTCTAAGTCAGTTAGAAGGACGAAAAAAGCCAGACTTTAACTTAGATATGAATGGTTTAGTTCGAGTGAAAGATTATTTACTTCAACTCATGTCTCAAAAAGTCTGCGAACATCAATTGAACCAAATTTATCAAAAATATACTTCTTTACCCACTTTAGCGAGCGATCGCTCAGCGGTCTAGATAGTTTTTATTGTAGGAATTCTGAGCTAGTTATGAAAAAAATTATGTTTTACTGTCAATATCTGAGTGGTATGGGACATTTAGTTCGTAGCTCAGAAATTGTGCAAAGCTTAGCAAAATATTTTCAAGTTTACTTTATTGTTGGTGGTCCTCAAATTCCAGGTTTTGAGCTACCAACACAAGTAGAAGTTATTCGATTACCTGCACTATGGCTGGAAGAGGGAAAATTCACAGTTGGGAGTAGTCCATTTACCGTTGAGGAAGTGAAAGCAGCTAGGAAAAATATCTTAATTGCAGAGTGCGATCGCATTCAACCTGATTGTTTGATTACAGAGTTTTTTCCTTTTGGTAGACACAAGCTACTCTTCGAGCTAATTCCTTTAGTCGAACATCTAAAAAAAATAAGTCCTAAAACCAAAATTGTTTCCAGCTTGCGCGACGTTATCGGGAAAGAAAGCGATCCTGAAGAAGAGGAAATAATTTGCAATTTAATGAATCGATATTTCGATTTACTACTATTTCATGCCGATTCTCGCTTCCAAACTTTTTCGGATAGTTTTGCGAGACATCAAGAAATTCTTGCTGAAGTTATCCATACAGGATTTGTAACTCAACTGCCGAAATTTACTTCTACACCTTTTGAGAAATTATGGAGTGAAGTTAGTTTGGATACTGTCAAAATTGTAGCAAGTATAGGTGGTGGTAGAATCGGTTATGAAGTGCTAGAAACGCTGATTAAATCGAGTGCGATATTGAGTCGAAAACTACCACATGTTATGAAGATATTTACTGGATCGTTTATGCCAGTAGAGAAGGTAAAACAGTTAAAAAAATTGGCAGGCGATCGCGACAATATTCAAATTGAAACTTATACCCCACAACTGCTTGAATACATGCAGACCGCAGATATTTCTGTTAGTCTTGGCGGTTACAACACCACAATGAATATACTGAGTACGGGTGCCGTGCCATTATAGTTCCCATCGGTCACGAGCATGTAGATAAAGAACAATTACACAGAACGCAAAAATTAGAACAATTGGGAATTGTCAACAGTATTCATCCTCAAGACTTGTCGCCTCTAGTTTTATCTGAAAAAATCGGCGATTGCTTATCTAAAAAAACATCAAACAATTCAAGGATTTTCGATCTTCAAGGAGCTGATAACACAGCCAACTTTCTAAAAAGGTTTCTCAATTCTCAGACTGCTGCTTTGAGTCTTGTTTAATTTCTACTGGTTTAACCTACCTTCTGCTGCTCTACTTCCTTACACGCACCACGCACCAAGTAACACTAATTAAAGGAGAACTACTAAATGGGTCAGCGCCCCAAAGAAAAAGATTTAAGAGGAGTAATACCAGGTCTTGTAAGAATTTTGAGGAAGTTTTCCCCCTATATTCGCAAACAAAGACTGACAATTGTTGGTGCTTTTTTCGCTTTATTAATAGAAACAGGTTTACGGCTACTAGAACCTTGGCCCTTAAAATATGTTTTTGATAATATTTTAATTCCCGCTCATAATAACTCCACGAATATTCCTAATAGCTTTGGATTCAATCCAGTCATGCTGTTGACTTTATCAGCCCTAGCAATAGTTGGTATTACTGGACTGGGTAGTATGGCAGCATATTTGAGTACCTATGGTATGTCTTTGGCTGTTGTGGAGATATTGTCTGAGGTACGCGGTCGAGTTTTCGATCGCTTACAGCGTCTTTCTCTTTCCTTTCACCAACAACATAAAAGCGGCGACTTAATTACTCGGGTCACGGCTGATATTGAAAAAATGCGGTTGGTGACGATCAAAACTGCTCTACCTTTATTGACCAACATTATCTCTTTACTAGGAATGTTGGCAATTATGTATTGGCTGAACTGGGAATTAGCCTTAGTCGCAACAGCAATATTCCCACTCCTAACCCTGCTCACGAGTAAAACAATCGGTCGTATTCGTAGTTTCGCCAAACAACATCGCGATTCTGAAGGTGTTTTAGCAGCAACGACGGGTGAAACCATTGGCGCGATTAAAGTCGTACAAGTTCTCTCTTTACAGGAGATGCTACATAGCGTTTTCGCAGCGCAGAATCAGAAAAGTTTAGATGAGGCGATCGAATCTTTAAAACTTTCAGCAGCACTAGAAAGAACGGTGCAAGTGCTAATGGCAGTCATTATCGCCGCAGTCTTATGGCGTGGTTCCCATGTGGTTTTGCATAAAGGGCTGACTCCTGGCGAATTATTAGTATTTATGACTTATTTAAAAAATGCTTTTGAACCAATGCGAAAACTTTCCACTCAAGTCGGGCAGATTGCTAAAGCGACGGCTTCTGGTGAAAGGGTGGTGGAGTTATTGGACTACGAACCCAACGTGCGCGATTTACCAGGGGCAAAAAAAGCACATCCTTTCTTTGGGGCAATCCGGTTTGAGAATGTCTCTTTTGGCTACAGTACAGGTAAGGAAATATTAAAAAATATTAGCTTTGCCGTTCAGCCAGGGCAACAAGTAGCTGTGGTGGGTCCTTCTGGAAGTGGTAAATCGACTCTTCTGAGTTTAATTCTCCGTCTGTATGACCCCGATTCCGGTCGGATTTTAATTGACAGTCAAGATTTACGCGAATACACCCTAGATTCGCTGCGGCAGCAAATTAGCGTAGTTTTGCAAGATAGCGTTTTGTTTGCAGTTAGCGTACAAGAAAATATTGCCTATGGGAAACTAGGATCTTCTCGCAAAGAAGTAGAACAAGCCGCCCGTCTTGCCAATGCTCATGAATTTATCATGCAACTGCCCCAGGGCTACGAAACAGTTTTGGGCGAACGGGGTGGGACGCTATCGGGCGGACAACGACAAAGAATTGCGATCGCCCGTGCGGCGATCCGTCAAGCACCAATTGTGATTCTAGACGAACCAACTACAGGTTTAGACAGTGCCAGCGAACAAATCGTCAACGCAGCCTTAGAAAAACTCACGGAGGGGCAGACGACATTTACAATCTCCCACAATCTCAGGGCAGTGCAACATGCAGATATCATCCTCTACGTTGAAGGGGGCAGCATTTTAGAACAGGGGACGCATAGCGAACTCATGCGTCTGGGCGGACATTATGCCACCTTGTACCAGATGCAAAGCATTATTGACAGCGAGCAAACAGGAGATACTTATGCGATCGAAGCATGAGGAAGATCGAGCAACCCGCGTTATCTTAGTACGCCACGGGCAGAGTACTTACAATGCCCTTGGTCTCTATCAAGGTAGCAGCGACGAGTCAGTATTAACTGAAGTAGGGCGCAGCGACGCGCGTTTAACTGGCGATTTTCTCAAAGGAGTGGTATTTGATGCCATCTACTCCAGTTCCTTAAAACGGGCGCAAGAAACTGCCCGAAAAATTATAAAAGTCACCTCCCCTCATACCCAATTAAGGGTAACGAACAAGTTACGCGAAACCGATCTTCCGGCGTGGCAAGGATTAGCTTTTCAATACGTGCGCGAAAACTTCGCCCAGGAATATCGCCTTTGGAAGCAACACCCCCATGAGTTTTGGATGGAATTCTCTGGAAGTGTGGAGAGACAAGGGGGACAAGGGGGACAAGGGGGACAAGGGAGACAAGGGGGACAAGGGAGACAAGGGGGACAAGGGGGACAAGGGAGACAAGGGGGACAAGGGGGACTAGGGAGCAGTGTAGCGCCAGCATTGACTGTCAACTGTCAACTGTCTTCACGCAGTGTAGCCTCAGCGTTGATTGTCAACCAACAACCAACAACTAACAGCAAACAACTTGACAAATTCTTTCCCGCCCTAGATTTATATCAAAGGGTACGAGAGTTTTGGCAAGAAATATTCCCGCGCCATAGGGGACAAACTGTTTTACTAGTGACTCATGGCGGAACCAACCGCGCTTTAATAAGTACAGCTTTAGGAATTACACCCGATCGCTATCATTGCATTCAGCAGTCTAATTGCGGTATCAGCGTTCTCAATTTTCCTGACGGTTCTCTGGAGTCAGGGCAATTGGAAGCAATGAATTTAAATACTCATGTAGGAGAACACTTACCCAAGCCTCAAGAAGGGGGTAAAGGTTTACGGCTGTTGCTCGTACCTTCTGGGACAAATGCAGCACAAACTCAAAACATAGCTAGGTTTCTCAAACAAGTGCGAATTGACTTTAGCCTCAATAGCATACTTGACTCCTACCACATTACGGTGCAACAAATTCTGCAACACCATCCAGAAACAGTACAGTTTGAGGTATTGCGAGAAGATATTCCCGAAGCTTGGCAAGCAGTCATTGGTAGAAGAAGTATCGCTAATTCCCAGCAGTTGACGACTGGTTTAGTTATGGCAAGCGAAGAAACGATCGCTCGTTTAATTGGTCATGTTTTTAATATGAATTCGGATGTTTCGGAACGAATATTAGTCAAAAAAGGAATGGTAAGTTGTCTGCAATATCCGGGCGATCGCCATCCACCAATTTTACAAGCAATGAATATTCTAACTACTCAAAACGACTCGAGCCATAAATCAGATGTAGGGTGGGCAATACCCACACAGATATTTTCTTAGTCGGGTTAAAATGCCTGATTCACAAATGACCAATGACCAATGACTAATGACCGATAACACAACTATGAAAATCGCATTCATTGTTTGGCGCTTTCCAATTTTATCAGAAGCCTTTATTTTAAATCAAATTACTGGCTTAATCGATCGCGGTCATGATGTCCGCATTCATCCAATTAATGGATTGCCTAAAAACTATACGGGTAAGATACATCCTGTGGTTGAAGAATACCAGTTAATGAAGCGTACTTATTTTCCGCCAACAGTGCCAGAGAAGTTTTTTCCTCGTTTGATTAAAGGGTTAGGTTTATTTCTGAAGAATCTGAATCGAGGTTCTTGGAAAACATTACAATTTTTTCAGCCTGGTAAATATGATGCAGAAGTCGCAACGTTAAAATCTTTTTACAGAACTGTCGCGTTACTTCAAGATGGATCGTATGACATTATTCATTGTCAATTCGGTACGCTAGCGCCAATTGCTCTTGCTTATCGCGACGCTAATATTATTCAAGGTAAGTTAATTACCACATTTCGCGGCATTGATATTAGTAAATACGTTCAAGAAAACGGTGTTGATGTCTACAATAGGCTCTTTAGAGAAGGTGAGTTTTTCTTGGCAAATTGCGAATTCTTTCGCGATCGCGCGATCGGTTTAGGCTGCGATCCAACAAGAATTATCGTTCATGGTTCGGGATTGGATTGTAGTAAATTTACTTTTAAGCCGCGTTATTTTCCTACTAGTGGAAAAATTAAAATTGTCACAACAGGACGCTTGGTTGAAAAGAAAGGAATAGAATATGGTATTCGTGCCATTGCTAAGTTAGTCAAAACCTACTCGAATCTTGAATACAATATTATTGGTGACGGTGACCTAAAAGCCTACTTCGAGCAATTAATTAGCGAATTAAATGTCAGTCATGTCGTTAAATTACTAGGTTGGAAGCAGCAAAAAGAAATTATCGAAATTCTCAATGATTGCCATATTTTTATGGCTCCTAGTGTCACGGCATCTGACGGCAATCAGGATGCACCAGTCAATACATTAAAAGAAGCAATGGCAATGGGTTTGCCTGTTATTAGTACTAGACATGGTGGCATTCCCGAATTAGTTCAAAATGGCATATCTGGATTCTTGGTTCCAGAGCGCGATGCTGACGCGATCGCCACAAAACTCGAATTTCTGATCGAACATCCTGAAGTTTGGCAAAGTATGGGGAAAGCTGGTCGAGAGCAGGTAGAAGCGAAATACGATATGAACAAATTGAACGATGAGTTAGTGGCAATTTACAAGCAAATGTTAGATGAAAAATCAAATCGAAAAAAATCAATTCAGAACCTTCAAAAACTAATGCAGGTTTAGAGAAAGATTTTTACAAAAGAAAATTTTACTAAATATGAAAATCGCATTTTTTGTCGCTCGGTTTCCTGTTCTATCAGAGCCATTTATTCTAAATCAAATTGTTGGCGCAATCCAGCGCGGTCATGAAGTTGATATTTATTCCTTGGATGGCGCTCCCAAAGATCTATCTAAAGTGCATCCTTTAGTCGAACAATATCAACTATTAGAACGAACTTTTTACGCACCCACTCGACCGGAAAATGAGCTATGGCGTTGGCTGAAAGGGTTGATTTTACTAGCAATTAATTGCTACAAAAACCCTTTGGTGTGTTTACAATTATTGAATACTTCTCGATATTTGAGTCAAGCAAAATCGCTGAAGCTACTTTATCGCGCTATCCCATTTCTTAATAAGAAATCCTACGATATCATTCACTGTCAATTTAGTACTTTGGGTGTATTTGGCGTGTGGTTTCGTCAACTCGGATTAATTGAAGGGAAATTAATCTCTACATTTCGAGGTGCAGATATTAGTAAATTCTTACCCAAGTGGGGCGATCGCGTTTATCAAGAAGTCTTTCAAGAAACAGATTTCTTCTTGGCTAACTGTGAATTTTTTAAAAATAAGGCAGTTGCTTTAGGATGCGATTCAGACAAAATTCACGTCCACGGTTCGGGAATTGATTGTAGTAAGTTTGCTTACAAACCTCGATTTTTTCCTACTGATGGCAAAGTGAAAATTGCGACGACTGGACGTTTGGTAGAAAAGAAAGGAATTGAGTATGCGATCGCCGCAGTTGCTCAAATCGCTCAAACTTATCCAAATATCGAATACTACATCATTGGTGATGGAGAACTAAAAGCAGACTTAGAGCAATTAATTACTGGATTGAATGCCGAGCGTGCTATCAAATTATTAGGCTGGAAGCAACAGAAAGAAATTGTAGAAATTCTCGATACTTGTCATATTTTTCTGGCTCCTAGCGTGACCGGAGCTGATGGTAATCAAGATGCACCAGTCAATACATTAAAAGAAGCAATGGCAATGGGTTTACCTGTTATTAGTACTTTACATGGTGGCATTCCAGAATTAGTGGAAGATGGCGTATCTGGGTTTTTAGTTCCAGAACGAGATATTGAGGCGATCGCCACAAAACTTGAATTTCTGATCGAACATTCTGAAGTTTGGCAAAGTATGGGAAAAACTGGTCGAGCGCAGGTAGAAGCAAAATATGATATGGACAAGCTAAACGATGAATTAATTGAAATTTATCAACAAGTATTAGATTCAAAACTCCCCCAACACTCTTTGACAGATCGAAGTTTATTATTAACAGCAAATCATTAATACGGAGGAATCGATCGTAATGAAACCTATAGTGACAATCGTTGTCGTACCTCGCGAGCGCTTTAGCTGCACTCAAGCATCTTTAGAAAGCATTTACGCACACACAGATTTTCCTTTCAAGTTAATTTATGTTGATGGAAATTCTCCAGTCAAAGTACGACGATATCTAGAAGCTCAAGCTCAAGAAAAACGTTTTGACATTATTCGCACGAATTACTATCTTTCTCCCAATCACGCACGTAATATTGGTTTGAGTCGTGTCGATACTAAGTATTTGGTTTTTGTTGATAACGATGTCATAGTTTCTCCAGGCTGGTTAACAGCTTTAGTTAATTGCGCTGAGGAAACAGAAGCAACTGTAGTTGGTCCTTTAATGTGCGAAAAACAACCTATCCACCAAAGGGTTCACTTTGCGGGTGGAGAAAGTCGTGTTGTTACTGACGTGAAAGGTAGACGACATCTACGCGAAAAAATGTACAAACAAGGACATAACGCGGTAGAATTGCGTCCTCAATTGAAACGAACTCAAACTGAATTAGCAGAATTTCATTGCACCTTAGTCCGCAGAGAAATATTCGATCGCATTGGCTATCTTGACGAAGCTATGCTCAACACCAAAGAACACCTCGACTTTTGTATGACTGTGGCGCAAGCGGGAGGTACGGTTTATTTTGAACCAGATAGCTTAGTCACATACGTACCGGGTCCACCTCTAGAATGGACGGATTTGCATTTTTATATGCTGCGTTGGAGTGACGCTTGGACTCTAGGCAGCTTACAACGCCTACGCGAAAAGTGGAATTTATCAGAAGACGGTTATTTCCAAACCAAGTATAAAAAATTGGGAGTCAGACGCATTGCCACAATTATTAAACCCTTCGTGCGTCAGGTAAGTTTTGGATTTGAGAATAAGCCGTTGAAGCGAACCATGAAAAAACTCGACCGGAAATTCAACCGTTATCTGAGCGATCGCTATGCCAAAATGTTGCCACAACGCAAACTGGAGCTACCACCAATTCAGAAAGTAACAACGCCAGAGTTGGCTAAAGCGTGAATAAAATTGGGTAATTGGTAATTGCTAATTGGTAGTTGGTAGTTGCGTGGCTTAATTGCGACTTGCGACTTGCGATTTGCGACTTGCGATTTGCGACTTGAAATTGCTCCCTGCTCCCTAACACTAACTCACGCCTGAAAAATTACTGAAAGATTATTAGCTGGCATGGTATAGGTTCCAAGTAGGGAAAGATTTTCGCTGCGTGCGACTGCGACAACATCATCCAAATCGCGCACGCCCCATTCTGGATTTTGCGCCTGTAAACTTTCATCAAAATTAGCATTGCTGGGCGCAGTATGCCGACCCCCCTGCTTGAAGGGTCCATACAAATACAAAATACCCCCTGGTGGCAAAATTCGCCTTGCTCCTGCCATTAATCCCAGACAAGCCGACCAAGGGGCAATGTGAATCATGTTAATGTTGGCGATCGCCACAATCGGATCGCGTTGAAAATCTATATCATGTAAAGATTCTGGCAGTTCGTCCCTTTCTACCACCCAAACCGGATCGCTAGCATCTAACGCCAGCGGCGGATATAAATTATCTGTCGGACAAGATTCTCGCCATGCTGCAATGCTCTCTCGTGCTAAGGGATTTGGATCGGACGGAATCCAATTACGCGGGTGAAGGTGAGGGGCAAAATAAACTGCATGTTCTCCCGTACCGCTGGAAACCTCTAACACCGTACCTGTAGAAGGCAAAACTTGCAGCAGCACTTCCAGAATCGGCTTGCGGTTGCGTTGGGTAGCAGGAGCGTACTGTCGTCGGCTACTTGAATCGTTCATAAATTGTTCGTGCAGGTTATGGGGCGATCGCTAACATTAATTATTTCAGCATGACTTTCAGCATGACTTTCAGCATGACTTTCAGCATGACATTTGTGCCAACAGTGCCGTACCATAAGCCGCCTCTGCTTGCGCTGACTGCGCCACAGGCACGCCTAAATGTCTAGCGCGAATTTGACTCCAAATCGCATTTTTCGCCCCACCTCCAGCCGTGTAGACGCATCTCAAGGGGGTTGCGCCGAGCTGCTGCAATAATTGATATCCCCGTGCTTCGATCCGTGCCATACTCTCCAATAATCCGTGCAGAAACTCAACCGGATTTTCTGGACGAGGTTCTAGTCGCGGTGGCAAATGAGGATCGTTAATTGGGAAGCGATCGCCTGCTTTGAGCAAAGGATAGTAATCTAGGGGACTTTCGTAATTAGGATCGATCTCACCGCTCAGCGTTTCTAACTCTGCATCTGTAAAAAAGTGCCGCAACACAGCTCCACCAGTATTAGAAGCCCCACCAGCCAACCACAAATCGCCTAGTCGATGGCTGTAAACTCCAGAGCGAGCATCTTCCACCCGCGTCCGACTGAGTAATTTGAGTACCAAGGTCGAACCCAATGATGTCACTGCTTCTCCAGGGGAGTTCGCCCCGCTAGCCAGAAACGCAGCAATACTATCTGTCGTCCCAGCACGTACCACGCAGCCTTGAGGCAAACCCAACCGCGATCGCACCTCTGCCGTCACCTCTCCTACAGGCGTGCCAGGAGCGAGTATCTGGGGCAAATTTGGCAGTGCAGGCAATTTCAATAACCAATCAGGATAACATAACCGTTCCACGTCATATCCCAACTTCAGAGCGTTATGATAGTCACTCACTCCTAGCTGTCCGTGCAATAGAAAACTAAGCCAGTCGGCTTGGTGTAGGAAATATATTTTTGTAGGGGCGCACAGGTATGCGCCCCTACAAGCTTTTTGCCACCACAACAACTTTGCCAAACTGGACGTAGCGCCGATCGCAACGTGATGGGGAGGAGCGATCGCGCGTAACTCGTCCATGACGGCAATGCCGCGATCGTCGTTATAGAGTAGTGGCGTAACAATTGGATTGCCCGTCGCATCACACAGTAGGACGGTGGAAGAAGTCCCGTCAATCGCGATCGCTTCTATTTTCTGCCGTAGTTCTAAGGGCAGTTGCTCTAGTAAGCAAAACAATCCCGTCTCCCATTGAGCGGGTGCAGTTGCTAATTTTGACCCTGTAAAAACATGCTTGGCTTCTGCCAGAGTCTTACCTGCGGCATCAATCGCCACGGCTCTAGCGCCAGAAGTGCCAAAATCTATTCCCAGGGAAATCATTAGTTATCAGGAAGTAGGGGGAGAAAGGGAGCTGAGGGAGCTGAGGGAGCTGAGGGAGCAAGACAAGTCACAAGTCACACTTAATTCCGAATTCCGAATTCCGAATTCTTCCCACACCCTATTTACTAAGAGTTGTAACAAGCTCTTCCCCTGATGAGGAAATTCATTTGAAATTATGAAACTATCTGGTAAGAATACTTTGTGACTAGGAGGCTTTTTAATGAATATATCAGATACTCAAGTTTTCGTTGCCCTTGTAGTAGCATTACTACCTGGTCTACTAGCTTTTCGGCTAGCTACCGAACTGTATAAGTAGAAATTTAGGTACATTTGTTAACTATGACATTGTGAGGCAGAGACTACTGGTTTGTTTGTTAACTGAATAAACACTCATAGTTCAACTGCTTCCAAGTTGAGTTTTGAGTCAGGGGATCGCTCCTCGACTCAAAACTCCATCTCAAATCATTTAAATCAGTTTGAATCGAGCTTCGATTGCATAACATCTACCAACTAGCAAAACCCCGTTTCGCGATCGCCAGTCAGTTACTCTACAAAGATCGACTGTTGACCTCCAAGCGTCCTCTCTACTGATTTACCGTATATTCACGAGTTTTAATTGTGCGACGACCGAAAGTATAGCTACGTTTGCGTAAAACTACGGTTGGGAGCCAGAGCAGAGTGAGAGTAAGGTTTTGGGGATTCTTTGTATCAAAATAAACAAACAGCACAATCTACAGACTGTATAAGACTAGTTGTTTCATCGCCCCTTTTGAGCAATTATGAACGCCATTCAACCGTCTAGACCACCTCTACAGCCACAAAAGACTCGTCGCCAGGAGCGCCGTAGAAAGACCGTACAGCGCCAGCAACGCCATCCTAATCGCACGTTAGTTTTAGAAAATACGGCAAAATTATTTGCCAACTGTGCCATTTCTGCTATAACGCTGTACGGTTTGGTACAGTTAGCACCCTATCTATGGTCGCAGCAGCAAAAATCAAATGCAATTAATACCGAAGTCAAGCAGATAGAACAGCGCGTCGGTCATTTGCGTCAAGACCTCAACCGCTACTTCGATCCCCGTCAAAGCCATTCTTTGATGAAAGAGCAAAATAATTTAATCGAACCAGGACAGCGCCAAGTCTACTTGCTCGACAAATCTAGATAGCAATTAGCGACCGGCAATTAGCAGCTAGCATTACCACTAATTGTCAATCGTTAATAATTGGTTTAACCAAGTTTCCACCTGAGTGCGTAAACGCATAGCAGGATCGGCATTGGAGCTGTTGTGCTGTGGTAGAAGCTCTAAAGCACGGCGATAATCAGATATGCAGCAGTTCCAATCACCCCACAAATGATAAGTCCGACCGCGTTCGGCATAAATATGTCCTTCTAGCTGTCCTAGTAACAGTGCCAGATCGAAACTTTCAATTGCCTCTTCATAGCGTTCCAAATCGCGCAGAGTAATGCCTCGGTTGAATAACGCCCGCACGTAGCTAGGATTGAGATCTAGAGCGCGATCGTAGTCAGCCAATGCAGCGAGAAAGTTTCCACAGGCGGCGTGATAGTTAGCCCGATTGTTATAAGCTTTTGCTAAATTGGGATTCAGTTCTAGTGCGCGATCGTAGTCAGCGATCGCCTGTTGAAGTTGACCAGCTTGAAAGTATACTAATCCCCGATTGTTGTAGTCAATCGCATTTCCAGGGCAGCGATAAAGCAGTTGGCTCAACAACGCGATCGCGTCGGCATAGTTTCCCTGCTGCGATTTCTCCGCAGCACATGCACGTAAGTAGGTATCGGATAAGGCTAGTTCTGGTTGCCGTTTACCGTTTTGAGAGGCTATGGGCGACTGATTAGCCATGCCGCTACTATTACGTTGATGACGGCATTTTCGATTCTTTTTTTCTGCTTCTAACGATTGGCTTCTCATGATGGTTGCTGGGCTGTTGAGCCACAAGCTCTATAAAATAAACTTATAATTATCTAGACTCTATCTGCTGTATCTTTGTGGCACTTACTTAGGTGTCTTCGCCTAGACTTTTTTATGTCAAGCATTAGTAGCGCCCAAGTCGATGCTCACACTCTATGATTCTCACTTCATACTGGATCATTCATCTTTCCGCAGATAAATTCCAGAAGATTTAGGAATTAGGCACAGTTATTAGTTATCAGTAGAGAGTGGTAATGGGTAATGGGTAATGGGTAGTTGGTAGTTGGTAGTTGCTCCCCTGCTTCCTTGTCCCCCTTCGCCCCCTAATCCCCACTCCCTTCGGTCGTGGGGTCCCCGAGTTCCCCCTTGTCCCCCTTGTCCCCCTTGTCCTCCTGCTCCTCAGCTCCCTCAGCTTCCTCAGCTCCCTCAGCTTCCTCAGCTCCCTCAGCTTCCTCAGCTCCCTCAGCTCCCTCAACTCCCTCAGCTCTCTTTTCCCTGCTCCCTTTTCTTCAATACGTTCGACAAGTTGATAAAATGCAAGCACGGTGACTGCTGTATTTGGATTTGTGAGAGAATTTTGTTATGACTACTGCTACTGTGTATGCCAACGCGCCCGAGCTATCCTCGGAAGACTACGTTGCGATCGGATTAGCGACATGCTTTGTGAAGGAAGAGGGAGAAGTGCGCGAACTAGAAATTATCGAGCCGATACCCTCTGCTGCTTTAGAAGCGATCGCTAAAGGTATTCCCACATCTTACAAACTGGTTAGCGCTACAACCCTGGGAACGGTTTTAGCTGGGGACAAATTACAGATCCCTGCTGGTTTTCCCACCTCAGCCCAATTTAGCGACGACTTCGGACAACGGGCGATCGCTGCTGCTCGTACTTACAAGAGCCGTACTGTTGCTAAGGCTCTCATTCCTCTCGGCACAACTCGTGAAGATTTTAATTATTCCACAGAACGCAAGCGCGTACTAAACACGAAACGAGTTGTTAGTAAAGACGACAATGTGAAGCAGCACGCCTACACCCATCAAGTTCTGTGATTGTCGAGTTTTGTAACAATATTTTAATCTTGCCAACATGCTCAAGCTTTATGGTGGTGCTTTTAGTCGTGCCGCGATCGTTCAATGGTATTTGGAAGAACTAGAAGTTCCCTACGAATTTGTCATGCTGGATATGAAAGCAGGAGAGCATCTCCAGCCAGCATATCTTGCCATTAATCCCTTTGGTAAAGTTCCAGCAATTGTAGACGGAGATGTCCGACTGTGGGAATCTGGAGCAATTCTCGCCTATCTTGCCGACAAATACGAAAAAGCCGAGCTGTCCTTAGAAGAACGCGCTCAGCTGAGCCAATGGATTTTATTTGCTAATGCCACACTGGGACCAGGAATTTTTGTGGAAGCAAACCGCGATCGCGAAATGCCGCGTCTGATGACTACTCTTAATCAAATTCTAGAGCAGCAATCTTATTTGCTCGGTCAACAGTTTAGTGCAGCTGATGTCGCGGTCGGCTCTCTCTTAAGTTACATTCCAATCATGTTAAAGCTAGATCTGAGCGGATACCCAGCAGTTGTTGGCTATGTCAAAAGACTCGCCGAACGTCCGGCATTTCAAAAGTCAATTGGCTCTCGCCGTGGTGGGTGAAGAAAAGTAGCCTTCAAAGTCTGTCTCATTAAAATTTGTTGAACAATTCATCTGAAAAAAATAGCAGGGTAGACGATGCCTATCCTGCTTCCACGTATTAAGAGTTAGCTCTGCGTTTAGCCCTAGCTTATCTAAAGCCAACAGCCGCTTGCCAAACAAAAGCTAGCAGCAAGAAAAATAGAGGAATCAAGGGCAGAACGTCAACTAGAGGATCTAGGATGGAATATGCTTCCGGTAGTTTTGCTAACAATAATGCGGCTTCCATACTTAAATTTTCCTTCTCAACACAGCTTTCAGAATTGACATGCATCTTAACATGAATCAGTTATCAGTTGTCAGTTATCGGTGACTAGTGACTGGTGGCTGGTGACAAGAGTTGAGTCTAACCACTAATCACTAGCCACTAGCCACTCACCAACGATCGCTCATTCCTAGCTTCTGACTTCTGACTTCTAGCTTTTGACTTGTCCTGATTTCCTGTTCCCTAAACGAAATTCCTGACAAGACTGGTAGCAATTGTCAGGGTCGTAAATATGACATTGAGACGTAATTTCCTGCATTAGAGACCAAGAAAAGTTGGATTCTGGGTGTAAATAATCACCCCAGTTTTGTTGTAAGCTGCGATAAGCTTGCCACAGTTTGTAGGAAGGAATTGCAGTCGAAATGTGGTGGGGAATATGGACGCTGATATCGTGGCAGAGAAATTCTACCCATTGGGGATAATTACAATGAATAGTGCCTGACAACTGCGATCGCGCCGCGTTCCATTCATGAGGATGATAGAAAGGAATATCTACAGCTGTATGGTGTACCAGAGTAAAAGTACTCATCCAAAAATGATAAACCAACCAAGGGATAAACCAAAATTTGATAACTCCCCAGAAACCAGTAGTAGCAAAAAGTAGCGGAAATGCGATCGCGGCAAAAACAATGACTAACATTGCCGAAAACCTGACCTGTTCGCGCTGTTTCCCTTCAAATCGAGTCCAGTTAAAGTGTAATGCTCCCCAGTGTAAGGTAGAAGCCATCCACCAGAATTCACCCCGCATCAGTCGATAGCCCCATTGTCCAAGGGAACCTAAACTAGCATAAAATTCTGGTTGAAAGGGTTGCCATGCGTTGTCTTCACCGATTTTATTAGTGTGTAAGTGGTGGTGATTGTGTAAGATGCGCCAGCTATGGAAAGGGTAAATTAACGGTAATAGTAGCGTATGCCCTACTAAATCATTAACCCAACGACGTTTAGCAAACGAACGATGTCCGCAATCGTGGGCAATCACAAAAAAACCGGTCAACGCTGTACCGGTAAAAATCCAAACAAAGGGTAACAAATACCAAGGCGCGATCGCTAAACCTACATAACCCACCACAACCATAAAAATATTAATGAATACCTGCGACCATGCTTGCAGGCGATCTCGTTGAAAGCACTCTTTAGGTATGGTTTTGAGGATATCTTTGAGACGTGTTTCAGGATTGAAGGAACCATATGTTGGTTGTTGAGGCTGTGGAATCAGTGTAGTCATGAACACCTGTAATAAACGATACCAATTGCTAACACACCACTAAGTTGATAGCGTGCTGATAGTTTTGCGATCGAACTGCTTCGGAATTATATCAACCTTAAGTATCCTAGAAAAAGGGGCATTTATATAGATGAAATCGCGCATTCGCAAGTCAGACAGTCGAAATTAACTGCTCCCTGCTCGTCCCTGCTCCCTGCTCTCTTGCTTCACTGATAACTGAATTTGCTTTCCCATTATGACCAAATCGCGCTCTACACCGTCAAGATTGGCGACCTGGGGTAAATAACCCCAACGCTGAAAGCCAAACGCATCAAATAGTTCTATGCTGGGATGGTTATGGGCAAAAATGAAGCCTAATAGAGTTTTTAACTCCAAGCTGGGGCTTTGCTCGATCGCATAAGATAACAATTGTCGTCCCACGCCACAGCGACGATAGCTAGGAGCAACATATATACTCACCTCCGCAGTTGCTTTATAAGCTGGTCGTCCATAAAAAGATTGAAAACTCAGCCAGCCAGCTATAGCTGCATCTATTTCTAATACCCAAATCGGACGCTCTGCTGGAGAATGGGCGAAAAACCAATCCGTGCGGCTTTCTACAGCTACGGGTTCTAGATCGGCTGTTGCTAATCGGTCGGGAATTGCAGCATTATAAATTGCGACAATTTCTGACAAATCGGCAACCACTGCATCGCGAATCGTTCTCATCACCTCTTCACCCCTCATCCACTCGATCGCACAGCTCTTACATTCCCCACTCCCTACTCCCGTACGGACGGGTTTCCAAACCCGCCCCTACTGACTCCCTAATAACGGTGCAGCTGCCAACAGCGTTTGGGTATAAGGATGCTGAGGATTGTTAAAGATAGCTTGAGTCGTATCGATTTCGACAATCTGACCGCTATTCATCACAGCAATGCGATCGCATAAAAATCGAGCTACCCATAAGTCATGGGTAATAAACAAATAAGTTAAATCGAACTCTCGCTTTAATTCCAGCATTAAATCGAGTACCTGAGCTTGGATGCTAGCATCAAGCATACTGACAGGTTCGTCACAAATTATCAGTCGCGGACGAGTAATCAACGCACGGGCGATCGCGACTCGCTGCTGTTGTCCGCCAGATAGTTCGCTAGGATAGCGGCTGTAGTAATTCTCTAATGGAGTTAGTCCGACGCGCTTCAGCATTGCCATGACCTGCTCTTTTGCTTTTGCAGGATTAGCTATTTGATGAATGAACAAAGGTTCGGCAATATTCTGCCCCACGGTCATTGTTGGATTAAGACAAGCATGGGGATCTTGAAAGATCATTTGCATTTGTCGTCGAGAAAGACGCAGATCTTGTCGCGACAAAGTAGTTAAATCCGTGCCTTGCCACTCTACTTTTCCCGATGTAGGGCGAATTAGCTGTAATATTGTCCTAGATAAAGTACTCTTACCACAGCCCGATTCCCCAACTAATCCCAAAATTTCCCCAGGGAAAAGTTCCAAATTTATTCCATCTACAGCCTTAATTGTCTGGTCTTCAGCTTTAAACAACCGCTCGATAAAATTGCGTTCTAAGCTGTAATGCTGTTTTAAATCCGTGATTTTGAGAATTGGTAATTGGTGATTGGTAGTTGGTAGTTGGTAGTTGGTAGTTGGTAGTTGGTAGTTGGTAGTTGCTGAGTGGCTGGAATTGCTTCCTTGTCCCCCTTGTCCCCCTTGTTCCCCTGCTCCCTGTCCCTGCTCCCTGCTCCCTACTCCCTGCTCCCCATGAATATGCAAAGCCGCCTGCAAGAGCGATCGCGTGTATTCGTGTTGCGGTTGCCGAAATACTGTTTGGGAAGAACCAGTTTCGACTAATTCTCCATCGTGCATTACGCCAATGCGATCGCAGTATTCTCCCACCAGCGCCAGATCGTGAGAAATCAATAACAAAGCCATGTCCCGCTCGCGACATAGACGCATCAGTTCTTTTAAGATTTGCGCCGCTACGGTTACATCTAAACTCGTTGTTGGTTCGTCGGCAATAATTAGTTTGGGATCGAGCATTAAAGCTAGGGCGATCGCTACCCGTTGCCGCATTCCTCCGCTAAATTCATGTGGATATTGATGAGCGCGATTTTCGGGAATTTTCGCGGCGGCGAGAGTGGCGATCGCTTTATCCCGTAATTCTCGTTCTGACAGGTGGGGTTGATGCGCCTTCAAAGTTTCCATGCAGTGCTTGCCAATCGTCATCAGTGGATCGAGCCGTGTCATCGGATCTTGAAATACCAATGCTACTGCTTCTCCGCGAAATTGCCGCATCTGGGTAGGTGTGAGATCTAGCACCGATCGCTCCTCAAACATCACCTTACCATTTACGCGGCTGGCTGGTGGTAACAGGCGCATTACAGCCCGTCCTAGAGTCGATTTACCGCAACCCGATTCTCCCACCAGACCCAGGCGATCGCCCCGTTGCAGCGTCAAAGATACGCCGTTAACAGCCCATTGCAGGGACTCCCTATCTTGTTGATGTGGATAGGCAACTTTGAGATTCTCGATATCAAGTAGAGCTTGGCTCATATTATCAGTTATCAGTTATCAGTTATTGGTGAATTAATTTTAGATTGTGGATTTTGAATTGGTCATGGGTAATGGTAAGTTGTAAGTGAGAATTAACTAATCACTGGTCACTGGTCACCGATAATATCTGGTTTGTAACTATTTGAACTACAGTTAGCTATAAAAAAAGTTATTTTTTTAACAAAAAGTTAGTCGTAGTCGAGTTAATGCTTAGTTTTTAAATCTATTTTGCACTCACGTAAGATTCCTACTGATGCTTGAAACCAAAAGTTCTATTCTCATCCTCGGTGGTGGTTTTACTGGTTTATTTACTGGTTTATTTACTGCTCTACATTTAAGCCATCAGCATTGCTCTCTACCCATCGTGACGATCGATCGCGAGTGAAGTTTCATGTTTAAACCCTTACTCTATGAGTTTTTGAGTGGGGAAATGAAATCGGATTCGGTGTGGGCTAGATATGACGACCTGTTGCATAACAGTGGAGTTGCTTTTATTCGCGACACGATCGCATAGATCGATCTACCAAATCGCCAAGTCCATCTAGAGTCTAAATTGGGTTATACATACAATTATCTAGTTTTAGGTTTAGGTAGCACTACGGGTTCTTTTGGCGTAGAAGGAGCAAGCGAGCATTCTTTTTCGTTCCGCACTGGAGAAGATGCGATCGCGTTAGGGAGACATCTACGCGATTGCTCTAAAGAGCAACTCAAACAGAAGATATAGAACAACGCCGCACTCTATTGACGTTTGCTGTTTTGGGTGATGGTCGTTCTGGAGTAGAGCTAGCTGCTACCTTAGCAGACTTATTACCCGATTGGTATGCTCAAATTAGTGGTAACAAACAAGAAATCCGGGTAGTCATTCTTCAACGCGGTAAAGAGATTTTAAAAGGCGATCGGGATAAGTTGCGCTCCTCTGCCAATCGAGCCTTACAACAGCATGTCGTACCCGTGGAATTGTTGTTAGAAGCTGAAATTAGTGCCGTGCATCCGCAACGGGTAGAATACAAACACGGCGATCGCACCCTAGAATTACCAGTAGCTACGATTATCTGGACGACAGGAACTGCTGTTAATCCTTTAATTAAGCTATTTAACAAATGACTAATGACCAATGACAAATAGCAGCATTTTGGTAGAGTGTAAAATATATCTCCATGAATTAACATGAAAGAATAACTATTATGACGAGCGATCGCAACGGCTGAGAAATGTTATTAGATCGAGACAAACAAACAGTGCAATCTGGAAATATTCCTTATGAAGTAGCTATCATTGGAGCTGGCATTTCTGGAACTGCTTTGCTGTATAGCTTAAGTAAGTACACTAATGTAGAGCGGATTCTCTTAGTAGAAAAAGAATCAGAAGTTGGCTTATGCAATTCTCATAAAACAATGAATAGCCAAACGCTTCATTTTGGCGATATAGAAACTAACTATACTCTAGAAAAAGCTCAAAAAGTGAATCGAGCCGCAACCTTAGTCAGAAACTATCTTTTAAGGAACGACACCAGCCAAAAAAGCTATAGCAAGTACCATAAATTAGTCTTAGGTATTGGAGCAGAGCAAGTTCAAGAACTGCGAGATAGATACAGAGAATTTCAATCGTTATTTCCGCAATTAAAATTAATTCAAAAGCCGGAAATAGAGGCGATCGAACCTAATCTTATTAAAGATAGAAAGCCCGACGAAGAAATTATAGCTTTATATTCTGAAGCTGGTTATACAATAGATTTCCAGGCATTATCTCGCTCGTTTTTGCAAAACTCGATTGAAACTCAAAAACCAATTGACATCATGATGTCAACAAAAGTTAAGTCTCTAAAAAGAGAGAAAAATTTATACCATATACAAACTGACCGAGGAACATTTTCAGCGAAAAGTGTTGCTTTTGCCACTGGAGCATATAGTCTTTTATTTGCCAAAACTCTAGGTTATGGAAAAGATTATGCCCTTTTGAACGTAGCTGGAAATTTTTATTTTTCACCAGGTGTTTTAAATGGCAAAGTCTACACCGTACAAATGAAAAAAATTCCCTTTGCTGCTATTCATGGAGATCCGGAAGTTCACGACCAAAGCCTGACTAGATTTGGTCCCACCGCCAAAGTCACTTTACTATTAGAGAATCGCAAATATGCTACTGTTTTAGACTATCTTAAAACAGCAGGATTCAGTATCAATGCTATTATAAGCTTTTTAAATATACTGTCAGATAAAACCATTTTCAATTATATTTTGAGGAATTTAATTTACGATCTACCGTTAGTCGGTAAAAGATTATTTTTAAAAGAAGCACGTAAGATTGTTCCTTCTTTACAACTGAACGAATTAGAATTTGCTGAAGGTTATGGAGGAATCAGACCCCAAATTGTTAATACAAAAACTAAGCATCTTGAAATGGGGGAAGCCAAAATAGTCGGAGAAAATATTATATTTAATATAACTCCCTCTCCAGGGGCTTCTACTTGCTTGCAAAATGCCGAATACGATACTGAAAAGATTGTTGCTTTTTTAGGAGCGCAATACACATTTAATAAGCAACAATTCTGGAAAGATTTAGGAGATGAGTAAGGATACCAGAAAGCAGGAAGCAGGGAGGCAAGAGAGCTGAGGGAGCTGAGGAAGCTGAAGGAGAGAATATAAATTCGTTATCTCTATTTTGCTACACATAAATAAAGAGATATGCCGTAGCACATCTCTTCTAGCAAACTGAAACTAGCTTAATTGCCTACATACTACTAGCACTACTAACAGCAATTAATACCTCACCTTTGAGCATTCTCTGAGCGCCATCAAGCAATGCTTCTTCTAAATATGGTTTAGTGAAGTAGCCGCTAGCTCCTAACTGGAGTGCCATTTGGCGGTGACGGTCGGAACCCCGCGATGTCAACATGGCAATTGGTAGTTGACTTAATCTTTCCTCTTTTTGCATCCGCGATAGCAACTCTAAGCCATCCATCCTTGGCATCTCGATATCGCAGAAAACTAAATCGCAAGGTAAACCATCGCGGAGCTTGTCCCAAGCTTCCTGACCGTCACGCGCTTGTTCGACACGATAGCCAGCATTGGTAAATGTCATCGACAACAGCTCGCGGACTGTAATCGAATCATCAATAATTAGTACTAATGGTTCTGTTTTAACTGGCGCTGCTGGTATTGGCGGTGCAGGAATATGTCTGGGCGACCAAACAGTACCTCTACCATCTTTCTGAATCCGTCCTACAGATAGATCGATTAACTCCAATACATCTGCGATCGGCACGATCCGACCGTCCCCCAAAATTGTAGCACCAGCAATTCCTGCTGGCTTGGGTGCAGGTGCTTCAAACTGTTTAATTACAATTTCTTGTTCGCCTAACACCTGGTCAACTTGGAGCGCGAAGAATGTGTCGGCAGAACGGAGAATCACAATCGAAACTGCATTGTCGTCGCGACTGCTGCCATAAATGCTACCTCTCCCTAATTGGCGAGTGAAACTGAGCAATTCTTTTAAGGGTCGGAATGGCAACAAGGAATCGCGCCAAGGAATGCAGGTCTGTCCTTCTGCGTTAGCGACGATATCATTCACGGGAATGTCTATCATCTGTTCCACACCGTCCATTGGGAATGCAATTCGAGCCTTATCGCTCACGCAACAAAGTGCTTTACAAATACTCAGTGTTAGAGGTAGACGAATTGTAAAGGTTGTTCCCTTGCCTAGAGTGGAATCAGTGTGAATTGTACCTCGCATTTGTTTGAGGCTAGTCAACACTACATCCATCCCAATACCGCGTCCGGCAAATTGGTCTACTTGCTCTTTGGTGCTAAAACCTGGTTGGAAGATCAGGTTAAAGACATCCAAACGATCCATGCTGTCTGCTTCTGCTGGAGTAATTAGCCCATTGGCGATCGCTTTTGCCTTCACTTTTTCTGGATCGATCCCAGCTCCATTATCGCTGACGGTAATTACGGTCTGATTGCCTTGGTGAAAAGCGCGAATTGTAATTTTGCCAGCCGCAGCTTTGCCTTTAGTAGTTCGCTCATCTGGGGTTTCAATCCCGTGAGTAATCGCATTGTTGACTAAGTGGGTCATGGGGTCGTAGAGTTGCTCCAAGAGTCCCTTGTCAATCAAAGTCTCGTTGCCTTCTACTTGTAGTTCTGCCTGCTTACCGTATTTGAGAGCAATATCACGCACGGCTCTAGGCAACCGTTCGGCAATTTGACTGAAGGGAACCATTCGCGATCGCGTGATACCTTCTTGCAAGTGGGTTGTCACTTGGCGGAAGTTGCGCGCTACTTGCTCGGTTTCACCCGTGACAAATTCAATATCTGAAGAAGCCTCGCGTACCCTGACGATCAACTCGATCATTTCCTGCGCTAAGGTATGGAAGCCTGTAAAGCGATCCATTTCTAGTGCGTCAAAGTTGACTCCAGTGGCGTGCCGTTCCTCTACTGAGGCAGAATTGCCATCTGGAACTGAAATTAATTTTCCTCCCTGACGACTATTGAGTAGGGATGCTTCTAAGAGCGATCGCTCGTATAGTTCCTGCATCCTCGTACCCACATCACCCAACTGCTGTACTTGGTGCAGCAAGTTGTCGAGGAACTGTCGCAGCCTTTCTTGATCTTGCTCTAAGCTATTCCGGTATACAACTAGCTCCCCAACCATATTACCAATACTATCTAGTTGCTTGACTGGCACGCGCATCATCTGCTCGAAGGCGGGACGGCGAGGGCTAGGGGACGCAGCGGCTGGTTGAGGTGCTGCTGGAGCTAGTTGAGGTGCAACTACATTGGTAGTTTTCGCCGGAGTCTTCTGTAATAGCTGTTCCAAATCGCCAAAGCCACCATCGCTTGGAGCTGTGCTAGTAGCTGCTGCGACTTTGGGAGTTTCCTGCAAGAGTAAGTCCAAATCGCCAAAGTCGTCCTCACTGCTTGGTGTTGTAGTAGGTGTCTCGATCGCAGGTACGATGGGAGATGAGCTTAAATCTAATAAAGCTTCTGCCGTGGCGATCGCATTTGCGACCGATTCTTCCTCATGCAATAATGCATTCAGTTCGGGAAAATCGTCATCTGTTTCCAACTGCGAGTCAGCTAAAAAATCTGCTTGGGCTTCTCCTAGCAAGTCCTCATTTTCAGTTGTATCTTGGCAGATGGATTCCACTACGGACATCAACTCTGTAATATTCTCATCGATGATAGCCGCCGTGGAGGTAGAAAATAGCTCGGCATCACTTTCAGCTATTTCAGCCATTAAATTGAAGTTGTCGCCTAACTCCAAACTGGGTTCGAGTTCAAAGCTGGGAAGATCTTCGTTCTCAGTTTGAGTAAGATCGTAATCCAAACTAAGTTCTGCTTCCCCAGCATCCCAGGCGGCGCTTGTAATAGAACCCTCATCATCGAAAGATGTTTCTATTTCGCTGCCAGCATCCCAACCTACCATCAGTTCGGCACTGCTGAAATCGTCTGTCGCTGCCAGTGATGCGTCGGTGAGTAAATCACTGCTAAGCTCTAATTCTAGATTGACTGATGCGTCGGTGAGTAAATCGCTGCTAGGTTCTAATTCTAGATTGAAGGAATTATTTAATTCTTCTACCGTGGCAGAGTCAAAGCCCATCTCTATGGTTTCGCTACCAGTATCCCATTGTGCGATCGATTCTCCATCTTCCGTGGAAGCTTCGGTTACTAAGCTGAAGTTATTGCCTAACTCCAAACTTGGTTCGAGTTCAAAGCTGGGAAGAGCTTCGCTTTCAATTTGATGGGTATCAAAATCTATACCTAGTTCATTTTCCCCAACATTCCATGTTGTACTAGGAGTGATATTTTCTTCATCTTCTTCGACATCGAATGTCTTACCAGGAGTGGTACTTTCGTCATCAACAGGCATTGATGCTGATTGTGCAAATAACTCTGAGTTAGATGCGTTAAAACTGATACTGTCGCTCAACTCGATAATAGTGGAATCAACTCCCATTGCTAGGGCTTCACTGCTAGTATCCCACCCTGTCATCAGCTCGGCACCACTGAAATCGTCTGTTGTTAGTGATTCGTTGGTGAGTAAATCGAGATCGGACTCTAATTCTAAGTTGAGAGTGTGGTCTAATTCTATTGTGGCAGAGTCGAAGCCTAGTTCTAGAGTTTCGCTACTAGCTTCCCATTGTGCGATCGATGCTGTATCTTCTGTAAGCCTCTCATCTGTTGATTCTTCCAGCATGAAAGAAGAATCAAAGTTTGTTACTGCTATCTCTTCTGAAGTGGGAGAAGTAAACAAATCAGCAGTACTATCAAAGCCTAATTCAGATGCTTCAGTCTCAGTATCCCATTCCGACATCGATGTGGCGCTACTATCACTCCACTGGGAATCAGCTTCCGTTCCCAAACCAAGGCTCTCACCTAATTCCAGACTAGGCTCAGCTTCTAAACCAAGACTCTCACCTAATTCCAGACTAGGCTCAGCTTCTAAACCAAGACTCTCACCTAGTTCCAGACTGGAATCGACTTCTAAACCGCAACTCTCACCTAGCTCCAGACTAGAATTGGTTGTCAATTCAAGATCGTCACTTAATTCCATTAGTGTAGAGTCAAAACCTATTTCTGGGGCTTCGCTGCTAGTATCCCATCCTGCCATGAAGTTTGGATTGCTATCATCGGTTATTGACGTTATTGGTTCTAAGCTGGATTCAGTCTCAAAACTAAAATTACCGCTCAACTCCATAGGAGAAAAGCCAAGTTCTAACTGTCCTACATTACTATCATCCCATCCTTCATCGATCTCTGGAGCAATGTTGTCAGTTTCTAAGCCTAAATTCTCATCTATTTCAGGAATTAAATCGCAATTTAATTCTACTGGTTCAATCTCACTGTTCCATTCGGTCAATGATTCTGTAACATCATTATCAGCATCGGTTGTAAATATTGGTGTTACACTTGCGGGATATGCGATCGCGGATAAATCAAACTCTGATTCAGTCAACTCAGATTCTACTTGTGGCACAAAAGCAATCAAGTCATCTGATATAGCGAATTCATTGCCTAATTCAAGCTGTATTTCTGTATCGGCGATCGCTTCTACCGAACTATCGACAACAGCTTCGGAGCATGATGTTTCGAGCTGCGGTAAGCTCTGAGTTTCCTCTGTCCACAACTGATTTAGATTGACGTTTTCTGAATTATCTGTAGGGTTCGTTGCTTCCAGAGATGTAAGGTCATCTAAACCTACTGTCGTAGCACTAAACAAATTCAAAAAAGCAGGTTCTTCGTCAATTGAATTTAGAGAAATATCTTGGGCTTCAGTAAACAAATTATTGAGTGCTAAAGTTTCTTCAGAAGAAATAGAAGCTTGCGATTCAATATCTTGAAGCGAGATATCATCCGAGCGATCGTTGATGACATTTAACAAATCGGTTGTTTCTTGCCAAAGTTGATTATTGCTGTCTGACTTGGGAGTAAATAAGCTGCTAAGAGCGTCATCATCTGACAAGTTGTCCAGTTGTTCTTCTGTAGAGAATGCTGTTTTGACTTCATTATCAACAATTGCAGGAGGTGTGAAGATATCCGCTCCTAAAACGAGAGAACTTTCAGTAAACTGATTCTCGTTTAACTCAAAACTATTGCTATTGTTTTCTTCCCAATCCAGCAAGAAAGTATTAATCGACAACGATTGCAATTGTTCGCAGATGGTAATTTCATCTGCACGGTGAGCGAGAATGAGTTCCTGTGCTTGTTTGAGTTCGCGAATAATGACTGGAGCAAGAGTACGATAGGAGTTGTCGGTATTGGCGATCGCCCCTGCTGCTGTTTCGCACAACGTCAACCAGCCAGATAAGTCATATTCCACTCCCATCTCAGCGAGTCGGGTACAGCACGCCTGAAGTTCTTGGCGCGTTTGAGATGTCTCCGGCTGCTTAAATAGTTGTAACAACTCTCTGAGTGTTTCTGGGACGCTGTACTCAAAAGCGGATGCACAAGCAGCGATCGCTGCTTGTGCATCCGCAGTAACCGCAGGCATGGATAATTCATCTGGATGCATACTACCACCAGCTTGTCCCACCAGTACAGACAGTTGATGTTCCAGAGCAGCAAACACCGGTTCGACTTCTGCCATTAACCGGCTGGCTTCACCATCGCTTAAGTTAGAGCCATTTTGGAGTTGCTCCAAAAGTGCCTTTAAATTATCGAAAACTTGCAAAAATAATGATTCTAGAGTTTGCTCGATTTGAATCGACGGACACTCTTTCAAAATTTTGAAAAAGTCTTCCAAGCGGTGAGCTGTACGCTGGATGCTATTCAGACCCAGCATTGCTGCTCCTCCTTTAATTGAGTGAGCAGCTCGAAAGATTTCATTCACCATTTCCGAATCTGCAAGCGTACTTTGCAAATTTAACAAGCCTTGCTCGATCGTATTTAGATGGTCGCTGGCTTCTTCGAGAAAATAGCCCAAAATCCGCTGTTGTTGTTCCGGCAGCATAATAATTCTTTTGAGTTTTGAGTTCTAAGTTTTCAGGTAAGAGAATTAGTTTTGAGTTAAGAAATTATTTTGAGTTTTGAGATCGGAGGATAGTATTGAGTTGAGGTTGCAGCCATAAATCAATACTTGACAATAAGTGAAAAAATAGTAATAGACAATTTCATTCCTACTCGTGTTACACTCAAAACTCAGTAGAATTGGGCGAAAATAGAATTATAAACGCTCAGTTAAGAACATTATTCGTACTATTTAACTGAAAGTTTTTGATTTTGGAATTACTTTAAGGAATCTAGGTTGTTACATTCCAAAATTCCAAATTCAAAATGGAATCGCCCTTTGCTACCATTCAAAACACCATAGCTACACTCGGAAGCGTTCTACTGAAGTCTGTAGTTCTCCTGCTACCTGCACGAGGTTTTGCAGAGAGCCAGAAACTCGCTGAGCTTCCTGAGAGGTTTCTTGTGCTGTTAACTCTACTGACTGTACCACAGCTGCCACGGCGCGAGAGGTTTCTGTTTGTTGTACGGTGTCAGCAGTAATCGAACCAACCAAAGCATCAATACGATTGGATACTTGCACGATGTCTTCCAGCGATCGCTTAGCTTGCTCGGCTAGTTTCGTTCCTTGAATAACCTGTTGAGTTCCCTCTTCCATCGCTGTCATTACCGAACCCGTCTCGCTTTGAATTTGCCTCACGATCTGTTCGATTTCTTTCAACGCCTTGGCAACTCTATCTGCTAGCTGACGTACCTCATCCGCAACAATGGCGAAGCCTCGACCTGCTTCTCCAGCTCTTGCTGCTTCAATACTGGCGTTAAGTGCCAACATATTCGTCCGCGAAGCGATTTGAGAGATCAGTGCCACAATCTTAGAAATTTCTTGCGAGGATTCTGCCAGCCGCTTTACCTTGCGAGTGGTTTCCGCTACCGTCTGCCGAATTTCTAAAATACCTGCTACTGTTCTTTCTACTGCCTCACCGCCTTTTTGAGCGGTGTCGGAAGCAGAACGCGCTACAGATTCAGCCTCTCTCGCCGATTCTGCTACACGTTGAATTGCGTCTGTTAGCACTTGTACAGAATTAAGCGTAACTGCTAGCTCTTCAGCTTGACGCAAAGCGTCTTGGGACAGCGCCCGGGCAAATGTTTCGTTGTCGGCAGATCCTTGACTGACCTGTCGAGCTGCTAGTTTTACTTGTCCGACGATCTCTCGCAGATTTTGAATTGTTAAGTTAAACGAGTCGGCAACCGCTCCTAAAACGTCAGCAGTGACTTCAGCCTGTACAGTTAAGTCTCCCCTTGCCGCACCTTCTACGTCGTCTAGTAGCCGGATCACCTGCCGTTGTAATTCTTCTTTAGCCTGTTCTTGTTCTTGTGCTTTGCGCTGCGTTTCTGTAGTAATTTGAGCAATGCCTTGTAGCATATCGTTAAACTCAGAAGCTAACAGTCCAAACTCATCTTGAGAATAAACTGTAGCTCTAGCATCGAGATTGCCTGTCCGCACGGTATTAAATTGTCCGCGCAGATCCATTGTGGTGTGTTGAATTTGTTTGAGCGTCAGTCGTCCCATGAAGCGCGAGCTAGCAAAACTTGTAGCTCCAGCAACCAGAGCCATAGCTATACCCGTACCTTGGACTGCACGCTGGTTTTCACCTTTGAGCAGCATCGATCCGCCAAAGCCAGCAGCAGTGACGACTAGAGCAGAGGTAATACCAACAGTGCTTGCCGTAAGCCATTGCTTTTTCGCCAGAGGAGCTTGCTCGAACTGTCCTACCAAGCCGCCACTGTTGGCAGATAATTGACGATCGCCTGTATCATCTGCTTGCAAATTGGGCATGGACGATGCCAATTGAGCTACTTCTGCCTTGTTGCTGGCGCGATCGCTCAATTCGCCGTGACTGTCCGCAGACGATAAGGATGAGGCACTTCCTGATAGAGGAGAAGATAACAATCCAGAATCTAGCAATTCAGAAGCCGACTCTGGAAGTTCAAACTCCTCGATTGAATTGCGCTCGGAGCGACTAACATTGTTGTTTTCGGTGTCAAGATCGTAGCGCTCGGAAAACTCGCGCTCGATTTGAAAGTGAGACAAGTCTGAATTGTGAGGATGAGAAAGCTCGTGCTGGCTCAAATCTGGTAGGCTCGACTCTAAATTGCTATCTTCTGATAGATTACTTTCTGGCTGATTCCAGACAAAAGGATTGCCAAAAGGCATAGAAGAATTGCTACTGCTGGTAACATTTGTACTGTCAAGATGCGATTGGGAAAACGGACTATCAAATTGATGCGAAAAAGACTTTGGAGAATCTGAATATGACGACTGCTCTGTAGCATAGTAGTCCGGCGGTTCGGCAGCGTCAGCTCCCAATAAGAAAGTATTTTCAATTTCTGACGCTGGCATCCTGCCATTACTATACTGCTCTGAACTTTCGTACTGTTTAACTGACTCCAAGCCGTTTTTCGCACAATCGATCAATTCTGGATCTTGTGTCAGTTGTAATACAGTTTGATATTGTTCTCTAGCAATTTCGTACTGCCGAAGAACGCAGTAAATGTGACCTCGTAGGAGGCGACTATTAGGATCGGCAGGAAAGTCTTCGATCAATCGATCGACAAAAGTAGCCGCCTCCTCATAGTTACCTTGAATATAGGCTGTTTGAGCTTGTTGATATTGCTGCTCGTGATTAGTACTTGATGTCATTTGCTGCCTCTGCTTGCCTTGATTTCATGCTGCCCAAAGTTCGCTCGATATAATTGCCTTGTGATCTAGCAGTCGAAGACGCTGATGGGTATCTTCATCTAAAATCCACTCACCACGGACAAAGGGAGCCATACTGTTTGCAACTTGAGTAGGCTGCTGTACTTTTTCCGCACTCAGCCATTCCATCCCGACAATGCGATCGACTGCCAACCCTAAGAGTATTTCTTGCTCTTCTACGGCAATTACCGGAATTTCTGGTCGCTCTGTGTTTAAGGCTGTTGATTCTCCCAAAATTTGGCTGAGGTCAGCTACCCAGATCACTCGTCCGCGTAAGTTGATCGTGCCCAAGAGTAAGCTGGATATATTGGGAATTGGTGTAATGCGATCGAGAGGAGCTGAGATGACCTCCCGAACAATAATTGCTGGCAATGCCAGCTCTTGAGTGGGTGTGACAAAAAAGCGTAGGTGTAGTTCTCCTTCCCGAATCTCTAATTGCTGAAATTCTGACGCAACTTGAACTTGGTCAGCACCCATTGACAAGTCCAGATCTACCATGCCACTCACCCTTGCCCTCGCAGTAATTGTTTAACTGTTGCCAGTAATTCTTTTGGTTGAAATGGTTTGACAATGTAAGCGTCTGCACCCTGTTTCATTCCCCAGTAGCGATCGAATTCCTCGCCTTTGGAGGAACACATTACCACTGGGACATTTTGAGTTTTTGGATCGGTTTTCAGCTTGCGACAAACCTCGTAACCATTCATTCTAGGCATGACAATATCTAACACCACTAAATCGGGACAAGAAGCTTCTTGCATATGCTGTAAAGCCTCCATACCATCAGTGGCTATCATCACCGTCAACCCACTCCCCTGAAGAAGATCGATAATAATCTCTCTTTGAGTAGGACTATCTTCCACGACCAGCACTGTACTCATAACTGTTAATTTGCCTCCTGGCTTCAACGTCCCGCCTGTGGGCACGACCACCGTGGTTAACTAAAAATTATGCATCAATTCAGTAAGCTAAGTTCTTTACTAATCGAGCTACGAACATGCCAAAATTTAGTATAAATATGTGTAAAATCAACTTCAATCGTGTCTTGCATGAACTCGCAAAATTTAAGTTAATGGCTCAAACAATTGTAAGCAAACTCAAAGATAACTGATTTTTAGATCGAACTCTCGCATGAGCTTATATCGAAATCGCATAAGGAACTTATGCGATACTTCACAGTGTTTATGGTGTCCACACACGCGATAAAAGTCATTCTTTTAAGTGCAATACAAATTATTTGGATAGTTAGTGTTTTAAGAGAATCTTAGATTACTAAACTACAGCATCAACTTAGCTCTACCTCAATCGTTTATCCAAGCGCAAATCCACTGAGAACTTAATCCTATTTAAGTTAAAAACTTACCGCAATCGGTGAATCTACAGAGGCGAACAGTTATCAGTTATTAGGGAGCAGAGTGGTAATAACTAACAACCAATGACCAATGACCAATGACCAGTGACCAGTGACCAGTGACCGGACTAGCAATTGATGAGTAGTTAATTCTAGTTTATGACTTGTGAGTTGTCTTCACACCTTTCTTAGGCAGGGATTTTTCTACTAGCATCAATAACTCGCTATCGGTGAAAGGTTTAGTGAGATAGTCGGTTGCGCCTACCGTTCTAGCTTTGACGCGATCGATAAATCCATCCTTACCTGTTAGCATGACAATCGGCGTTTGCCGAAAGGCATTGGAGCAGCGCAGCATGGCACATAGCTCGTAGCCATCTAGTGTGGGCATGACAATATCGCACAGAATTAAATCTGGTGGCTGGTGAAACAGCAGACTAAATGCCTGAAGCGGATCGCTACAGCTCATGACTGTAAATCCTTGCTGCTGTAGGATAGTTTCTACAGTTTGGCAAATAGCGATCGCATCGTCGATGCATGTGATTGTTAGCGTTTTGATACCAGAAGACAAATGAGGATTATCAGTTGTTATCCCAGTTATTTTTGGCGTGTGAATTTGTATCCAACCGTGTTTCACGCAAGGATAAACCGCCTTGCCTACCGTTAAAATATCTCGATTGAGATAGCGTGCTAGTTGGCGGAGAGAAGTTTTACCATCTATCCAAGTCTCTAGTCGATTGGCGGTTGCTGCTGGCAAGCCTTGACGTAATCCTTTGAGATTGGCGATCGTCAAACAGCGATCGGGAGATTGAATCTGAGGATATAACTGCTTCCATGCCTGTACCTGCTGTACGATCTTGGTTGCTAAAGAAGTACTGGCTAAAATCGTCAAGTGCGGTGATAGGGCAGCTCCTCGCTTGAAAATAAACAAACCTTGATGCAAACTTAGTAGATCGAACAGGGTTTCATGCACAATGCCGTGGATGATGTTACGAGCTTGAGCCGGGGTGAGAACGCGATCTTCTAGCAATGTCCAAAGATAGGCATACTCTAGGGTGGTATTAGCTGCGAACGTGGAAGTTGTAATTTGCTCTAGGTCGATCTCGATTCGATAGTGTCGTAGATAATCGCGTAGACGAGATAAACTGCGATCGCCATCTGTGGCATAGACGATTTGACCGTTGAGAAAAAAGATAAACCAACACTGCGATCGCGGGTACGAACTCCTGTAACGCAAAGCAAAGTTCGGATCTGCGTGATTCACGTTACTAGAAGGACTGTAGGCTTCAACAAACAATTCCCCCGTTTGCTGTCCTAATTCAATGAGTTGTAAAATACTGCGAATATCAATTTCACTTAAGTTACCCTGCATTTAGCTGATGAAGCTCCTATGTAATCGCGTATACCCCTTCATTAATTCTTCCCTTTTATAGTCATCAGTCATCAGTTGGCTAACATTGACTCTGACTAATGACAGATGACAAATGACGACTAATCGCTAGTCGCCAATTTTGTAACAGAATTTAACAAAGAAGAAGTGAAGAAGTTAAGCAATAACTCGGAAGTGACATTGACTGTACTCAGTCCAAAATAGAGTCGGAGATTTCTGCGCCTGCTGATATTAGCTTTAACCAAAATGGGGTTTTGACCACAATGGAGATTTAACCAAAGTGAGTCAAGCATTACAAGCAAGATCGGTTCGCAGCTGAGGCATTGGTAAAACAAGAGGACGACTGGTGTGCTGTATTTAGCAGAAGTACAAAAGCAAAAAGCTTTTATGGGTCTGAAGACAGAAATCAAGCTGCTGGCATTTCAAAGAGCCGACCAGAGTTGGTCTTCTGTACAGGGAGAAGAGATTGTTGCAGCTGAGGAAGCAAACAATCTCAATGCTGGAGCGCTGATACTAGCTGACTTAAATGCCAATCGACAAGTACAACGCATTCAAGAAGCAGGGCGACCTTTAGTTAGCATCTTAAGTGGGTTCTCCCGACAAATCGAAAAAGCGAAGCTTCAGGAAGAAGAAATCGAGCAGTGGAAGGAATCTCTCACCTTTCAAAGAGATGAGATGTCCCGCCGCCACGAAGAAATGGAAGTACGCTTGGAAGAGTTGGAACACATTGAGGAGGAATATAGGCGATTACAGAGCAGCCAGTCGGCAGGATTGGACGAAACAACTGTTAGCCAAGTTGAAGAATTGCTCGAACGCTTATCTCAAGGCTTACCACCGACTACAGCAGTAAGGCAAGAACTAAGCTTGGTTCTAGAATTGGTAGAGACCCAGCAAGCAACCTTGATTCCACATTGGCAGAAACTAGAACAGCAAAAGCAAGGGATCGACCAGCAGCAGTTAGAAGTCGATAGCCAAACTCAGAGGTTACAGCAAGGTCAACAGCAGTGGTGGGAATCACAAAAATCTCTAGAACAGCGAAAAGTCAAACTACAAGCGCAAGCGATGGTGCTGCAAGCCAAGCAAGAATACGCTCAAACCCTCAACGCACATCAACGACATCAAGAAGATTTACATCAGCAACTGAATCGTTTGATCCAACCCGTAGATGATTTTCTCTTTAGCCAGCAAGTTGATTCTGCCGCATTGGAACAAATGCCTTTAGATCAACTGCAACAAGTGCTACAAGATTTGCGGCGAGATTGGGAGAATGCTTGTCGGTTCGTTCACGAGCAAGAAGAGGAACTAAGAGCTAATCAACAGGCAATTGACGAAATTAAGGGGCGCTTGAGCCGAGCTGCCAGCGATGGGGAACGGGCGAATATAGAAGCAGAACTAAAAGACGAACAAGACAGTTATGAATTTTTGCTGCAAACCTTGATGGGTCAACGCCAAAATTTACAAGATCGCAAAGAAACTTTACGACAACACCAAACTGTTTTGTGGAGACGGCGGGGAATTCCAGTTGGCAATCGAGAAGAAGATTACAAATTAGATTTAGATCCGCTATTAAGTCAAATTCAGTTGCAAAAACAACAGCAATCCCTAATACTGCAACAGCTAGAAAAGGAAATCGAGCAGATGCGCTCTGGATTTGACTTAGAGCAGGGAATGCTCGACCAGCAGGTGCAGGAACAAGAAAGACGGTGGCAGGAATTACAGACCTGGCAGCAAGAGTTGCTATCTTTGCGATCGCTTGCTGCCGATTGTAGCGGTAGGATAAATCTTTATGAAGAAATCCTCAGACCAGTACAAGATAGTTTGGATGGACTGCGACAGAAATTACAAGGAGTGGCGGGCATACTGAGCATAGAAGCTAGCGAACCACCACAAGCAGCGATCGCTCAAATTCGCGCCAAAATTACGAGAAACTCATAAAAAAAGTCAAAAGCCAAAATCTTAACGCCATCAGCATTTTATATTGTGGCTTTCTGGTAGCTGATTCCTGCCATGCTGCACTATGTTTAATTTACTTTAACCAAATCCAATCTTTGTCTACTGTGGCGATCGCCCCGCCAGGAAAAGGATCTGTTTGCGTTCCATTTGGAGCAGCAATCAAAGCCATGAGTTTTTCAATCTGCTCGAAGTTGGGGGAGCAACGTAAAGTTTGCTGCAAAATCTGCCGCATCACGCGCCGTTGTAGAGCGATGTGGGCTGTTTGTAAAATGCGGCGGTCGATTTTTATGAGGGAGTCGGGAGTCGGGAGGAGCCAGTTGCGTGCGGGGGTGTCCCCCGTTGAGCAAACTGGCGTTCGGAAGTCGGGAAATTTTAGATTTTGGATTTTGGATTTTGGATTGTTCCTCTGCCCCTCTGCCTCTGTGCCCCTCTGCTCCCTTGCTTCCTTGTCCCCCTGTCCCCTTATCCCTTTGTCTTCCCAATCGACAGCAAGCTGTCGCAACTCATCGGCTGCTCGTTCGAGATATTCGACTTCTGCTTGTAAAAGCTCTGCAGTTTGAGCTAGGGTTAGCTCTACTTGCGAGTTGAAGTGGGTTTGGATGTAGGGCAACAATTCTTGTCGGATGCGGTTACGGGCATATTTAAGATCCAGGTTAGTTGTATCTTCCCATACCTGAAGTTGCCGCTCTTGGCAAAATTGAGCGGTTTCAGTTCGCGTAACTTCTAACAGGGGACGCACCAGTAGGGGCGCATAGCTTTGTGTCCCTACATGAAGAGGGCGTTGCCAAGTTAGAGCTTGCAAGCCATCTGCGCCACTGCCGCGAATTAAGTTGTATAGTAAGGTTTCGGCGCGATCGCTAGCTGTGTGTCCCGTAGCGATATACGGGTAATTATGCGTTTGGGCGATCGCCGCTAGAGCTTGATAGCGCCATTGTCGTGCGGCTGCTTCATTGAGTAGAGGCTGCTCGGCTGTATGACAATAAAATGGGACTTTCCAACGTTGAGCTAGTCGCGCCACAAAGTCAGCGTTAGCCTGAGAGTCAGAACGCCATCGGTGATCGCAGTGAGCGATGCCTAATTGCCATTCCCACTTGGGTTGTAAATCTAAAAGTAACTGAACGAGGCATAAGGAATCTTGCCCGCCAGATACAGCTACGAGCAATCGCTGATGCTTCTCTAGGAGATGACGCGATCGCAGAGTACGATGTAGGCGGGCGTGAAGCGGAGTCCAGTTAGCACGACTCATCTTAGTTGGTTTGTTGTCTGTCACTTAAAAAAACCAACCGTAAGAATGCAAACCTTTACCTAAAAGATTTACACCCAGATAGCAAACCCAAACGATAACGAAGCCAGTTGCAGCTAGAATGGCTGGGCGACGACCTTGCCAACCACGGGTAATACGGGCGTGAAGATAGGCAGCAAATACTAACCAAGCAATCAACGCCCATGTCTCTTTCGGGTCCCAACTCCAGTAAGAACCCCAAGCCTCGTTAGCCCAAACTGCACCAGCAATGATACCGATTGTTAGTAAGGGAAAGCCGAGTCCAATGGTGCGATAGCTAATGTTGTCTAAGGTTTCGGCAAGGCTGAGGCGTTGGGGAGAGAGTGTGAGGGAGTCGGCAGTTGTAGGTGCGGGTTTGTCGGAGCTACCTTGAGACGAGGAGCCAAAAATTTTGTTAAACCCGCCCGTACCGGAGCCGGGAGTAGAGGATATCACAACATTGAGAACAGCAGTTTTACCGTTTCCATTAGTTTCTAGCACTAAAGGATTAGAAGCATCGGCAGCAACTGCTGGAGAGAGTTGAGTTAAATCGGTATTGCGCTGGAGGCGATAGCCGTTTTGTCGATAACCTCCAGTGCCAACAGAGCTACCATGTAATTCAATTTCCTTGCCACCAGAGACAACTAAAAAGGCGATCGCTAGCAGAGAACCCACAAGTAAAGCAGCATAACTCAGCATCATGACGCTAACGTGCATCATTAACCAATTAGACTTGAGGGCAGGTACGAGAGGAGCAGAGGTCTGCATATCTGATGGTAAAGTCAAAGCTGCAAAAGCAGCGATACCCATAGCAACAGGAGCGGTGAAAACTCCGACCAGACGGCTACGGCTGCTACTTTCCGCGATCAGATGAACCGCAGTTACTCCCCAGGCAAGGAAAAATAAAGATTCATACAGATTGCTAATCGGAAAGTACCCAGCTTCTAGCCATCTTGCTCCCAACAGAGTAGCAATACATAAATTGGCGATCGCCATTCCCGCCGTACCTAAAGTTGGGAGAAAGCGCAGCCCTGGAAAAGCCGCTCCAACCCAATAGACTAACATTGTCAGAAATAGGACGGCAAACGAGGCATTGTCCAGCCAATTCTGGAGTAAAACCAAATTCATAATCAGCATTCTCCTATATTTTTTTGTCAAGCATCGAGAGTCTTATTTCGATCCTACTGGGGAACAGTTATCAGTGGAGAGTGGCTAGTGGCTAGAATTGCTCTCCCTTGTCTTCCTTGTCTCCCTCAGCTCTCTTTTCCCGACTCCCTATTCCCGATCTTCTTCAGGGCAACAAAGACATCGTAGCGGATACTGCGATCGCTGCTGATAGCAGAGGTAACACCGATGGAACGGGTAGCGTCGAAGAATATTTGTTGACCGGAAAACAGCTGCGGTAGGGGCAAGGCTTTGACTGTTGGTTCCACATCGAGAAAAAACTGACCGTTCGTGGCATTCAGAGCTGAAGGAACTGTCTGTTGAAATTGTGCGGCACTTGCTAAACTGCTTTGAGGCTGAGGAATCAGCCGTTCTGCTACAGGTGCGCCGAGAGCGAAGAAAGCAACATCTCCATCCAGCCAACCGCGAGTCGCCACTGTGCCGTAAGGTGCAATCCAATTTGTCACGGTACGATCTTTGATTTTGGTTTCTTGTACTTGAAATTGATATTTACTCCGCATCACCCGTTCGAGTTGAAATAGAGCTTGTTCGGCTTTATTGCGGTTTTTGGTTTGGACTAAAAATACTAAAGAAAGGGCAAAATTATCTGGCGCACCTGCTTTGGGAGCCGCAGGAACCATAGATACAGCAAACTCACCATCCATCCAACTGAGTAAATCTTGGTCTAAATCCAGTCCTGTAACTGAGGTTACACCTTTACGCAGTTCTGGGGGACGGATAGGTGCTTGGGGATTGGATTGTACTTCTCGGGCGTATTCTTGCCATAACCGCTGTAAATTGCCGCTTGAGAGCATCATTAATGTTTCTGCCGGTAGGCGGCTTTGCATTTTGCCCGCATTGTTTTCTACAGCGAATACTTGTTGGCTGTCGGGTTTGCGCCAGGAAATACTTTTGAGGCGAATTCCTTCTGATTCCAGATTAATAGTAGCAGCTACACCTTGGTTATTTTGCAACTGAGCTAATCCTTGGGGTGAAAACGAGCGGCTGGGATTTGCAGCAGCAATTCTCGCAGCTACGGGTACGTTGACGTACAGTTGAGCAAAACGCTGTTTGGTAGCGATCTGCTCAAAAGCAGTGGTGTAACCTGCTGTTTGCTTTAGGGAAGCAGCCGCACCTTTATAAGTGTCGATCGCTCTATCCGTCGCTTGCGGACGATCTGTGACGATTAAATAACGCCCATCTAGGACGGCGGCTGAATAATATTGCGCTTTAGCTCCTTGAGTTTCTCTAATCTCAACGCCTTTATAGTTTCGCTGGCGAGTTTTACCTTGTGCAGACGGTTTGGGTTGCTCTAAAATCCGCTTTGCTGCAATTTGGTCGGCAATGGGCAACACCATAACTAGAGACTGCTGGCGATCGCTATTCAGTGGCAAAGATGAGTTTGATGTCGCTGGTATGGAGGGTGGTAGAAAGGCAATGCTAACTTCTTTACCAACCCAAGGCTGGATGTCTCGCTGGTAGTTGTAACCGTTTGCTGTGAGGAGGCGATCGCCCAACTGGGCTAAATTTGTCTTGAGCTGGGCTTGAATTTGGGGCGTACCAAACTGTTGGAGTTGCTGCCACTGCTGGGTATTTGTAGAAATAGATAGAGCCACCAAAGCATCTTGGGGGATAATATTAGAACCCACAGGCAGGTTTTCTAATTGCCCTTGGCTTTGGAGGAATACCCAGTAAGCAGTTGCTCCCCCACCAATTAATAAGCCAGCAGCTCCCAAAGTCAATAGAAGGGAAGGTTTACGTTTTTCAGGCATGGGATTAATGAAGACAGAGGATGTCTCGGCGAGCGAAGATCTGTAACGATTTTGCCCTCAAAATAGCCTAGAGAAGCACTATTCTAGTTTATTTTTTTCTGTGCCTACATTGCCCCTACGCGATCGCCAACACATAAAGAAAACAATATGCTTTAATTTAAGTCCCAATTAAATCTAAAAATCTTCAAACTGCTAGCAATCGTAAGCAATTTTGTCAAGGATACTCAATCGAGCAGTATAGCGAGGAAATTTGCTCGTAGTGATGGGAAAGTTAGAAGTTAGAGTGACAAGACAACCACCAACTACCAACTACCCATTACTCATTGGTTTAACCAAATCTACCGCTAACGTATTCTTGCGTAGCTTGTTGTTCGGGAGATTGGAAAATTACTTCAGTGGGATTGTATTCTACCAAATAACCCATCTTGCCACCTTTTTCTGTGGCTTGAGCATTGTAAAAGGCAGTCATGTCCGACACCCGCGATGCTTGTTGCATGTTGTGGGTAACGATAATAATCGTGTATTTCTCTTTGAGTTCCATCAGCAATTCTTCTACCCGTAATGTCGAAATTGGGTCGAGAGCAGAACAGGGTTCGTCCATTAAGATAACTTCTGGTTCAATCGCCAAAGCACGGGCAATACACAACCTTTGCTGCTGTCCGCCAGAGAGAGAAAGACCGCTTTGTTTGAGTTTATCTTTGACTTCATCCCACAAAGCAGCTTGACGGATTGCTCGCTCGACTAATTCATCCATATCGCCTTGATAACCGTTAATTCTGGCTCCAAAGGCAATGTTTTCATAAATTGACTTGGGGAAGGGGTTTGGTCTTTGGAATACCATCCCAATGCGACGGCGCAGTTCTACTGGATCGACGCGGCGATCGTAAATATCTGTTTCTTGAAATGTGATTCTACCTTCAATATGCGCCCCTGGAATCAGATCGTTCAAGCGATTGAAGCACCTCAATACTGTACTTTTACCACACCCAGAAGGTCCGATAAAAGCGGTAATTTTGTTTTTATAGATATTGAGATTGACATCTCGCACTGCTTTGAAATTACCGTAAAAAACAGATAGATTATCAGTTTGTAAAACTGTATCGGTTGCCGTGACTGTGGTGTTGAATAGCATATAGAGAGCTAGTGACAGTTGATATGGCGATCGCCTCGTCTAAGCCAATTCTAACTTGAGACTTAGGGACGATTTCGTTGGAATTTGTTGCGTAAATAAATTGCTGAAGCATTCATAATTAACAGCACGACCATCAATATGATGATGCCAGCAGCAGCATTAGTGTGAAATTGCGTTTGAGGGCGAGAAACCCAATCAAAAATTTGAATTGGTAGTGCTGTAAAAGAACTTTGCAATCCTTTGGGAGATAACTCTGGCAAGAAGGCAATATAACTGACAGCTCCAATGACGATCAGAGGTGCAGTTTCGCCAATAGCGCGAGATAGTGCCAAGATTGTTCCGGTTAGGATACCTGGTAAAGCGATCGGAAAAATGTGTTCGCGGATCACTTGCCATCTCGTTGCACCTAAAGCAAAACCTGCTTGGCGCAAGCTATCTGGAACTGCCCGTAGTGCTTCTCGCGTGGTAATGATGATGATGGGTAAGATTAACAAACTGAGAGTTAAAGCACCCGCAAGAACGCTGCGTCCGTTAGTAATTGGTTGCAGCCACCGGACAAAAATTTGCAATCCCAATAAGCCATAAATAATGGATGGAACTGCGGCTAGGTTAGCGATATTGATCTCAATTAACCGCGTGAACCAATTATCTTTGGCATATTCTTCTAAGTAAATGCCCGCTCCTACTCCCAAGGGAAAGGAAACTAAAGCCGTGACGACTAATAGCCAAATACTACCGACAAGGGGAGCTAATATTCCCGCAGCAGCAGCGCGACGCGAGGAGAAACTCGTGAGAAAAGCCCAATCGATCCGTCCGAGTCCGTCAATCAGGATGTCTACAAGTAAAACGGCAAGAACGACCAAGCCAAATAGGGTGGCAACCCAAGCGGCTGTAGAAAAGATTTTGTCAAAGTTATAGCGTTTGGACAACGAAACATTGAATTTGCCCGTCGTGCCAAAGCCGCTTCTGTCGATGGGTTGGGGTGCAGGTGTAGTCATTCGTATTTCTCCCGAAAGCGGCGAACGAACCAGTAACTAAAGATATTTAAAGCCAGGGTGATGAGGAACAGAGTCATGCCCACAGCAAAAATAGTTTTATATGCTAGAGATCCTGCTGGGGTATCGCCTTTACTCACTTGAACGATGTAGGCTGTCATCGTCTGGATTGGTACTAGGGGGTTAATGCCAAGGCTGGGGTTTTGTCCGGCGGCGATGGTGACAATCATGGTTTCGCCGATCGCGCGAGAAATTGCCAAGATGAAAGAAGCGACAATTCCAGAAAGGGCAGCTGGGAGAACTACAGAAACAATGGTTTCCCGTTTGGTGGCTCCCAAAGCATAAGCGCCATCGCGTAAACTTCGAGGCACGGCATAGATGGCATCTTCACTTAAAGAAGCTACTAGGGGAATAATTGAAACACCAAGTACTAATCCAGCACTCAAGGCGTTGAATCCCTGTAAGCCAGGGATGAGTTTTTGTAGAAATGGCGTGACTGTCAGCAGGGCAAAGTAACCGAACACGACAGTGGGAACCCCCGCCAAAATTTCCAATGCTGGTTTGAGCCAGCGGCGCATTCTCGCGGGAGCATATTCGCTCAAGCAGATAGCAGCTAATAAGCCTATCGGTAAGGCAACGGCGATCGCGATCGCAGAAGTTAGTAAAGTAGCGCTAATCAGTACCATAATGCCAAATTGCTTGTTGGCAAACAATGGTGTCCAAGCGCGATCGGTTAAAAATTGCCAAATCGGTACTTCGCTGAAAAACGATACAGTTTCAAAAATTAGCGTTAAGACAATACCGATTGTGGTGGCGACTGAGACAAAAGCAAACGTGGCAAATATGCCTTTCACTAATGCTTCTACTCGTTTACTTGCTGCCCGCTTTGGTCGCCATAGGCTCGACCCGTCAGGCGTTGACGTGGCAGACATACAGGAAATACCTCATTATCAGTTATCAGTTATCAGTGACCAGTGACCAGTGACCAGTTATCAAGGAGAAGGAGACAGGAGACAGGATGCGATCGATTGTGAATTGCGAATTTTCCCTATCACCCATGTCTCGATTTATTGGCAAATTGCGATCGCGGTTATTATTTCTGTTGTTTGAGTAAATCTGCAAGGGTAACACCTGTCTGCGACCCTTTGCCCTCAAAAATCGAGCCTACCTTACCTTCTTTAAAGCGTGCTTGTACTTCACCAACTAAATCGTTTGGTAGCGGTACGTATCCGACTTCTGACACCAGTTCTTGATTTTCTGGTGCGAAGTGGAAATTAACAAATGCTTGGACTTCAGGACGGGTTGCCGCAGATTTTTTCACGTAAATGAATTCTGGGCGAGATAGCGGCTGATAAGTGCCGTTACCTATTGTTTCTGCGCTTGGCTGAATACAACCTTTGCCATTGTCAATGCTCGCCAATGCCAACTTATCTTTATTATTCTCGTAGTAAGCGTAACCAAAGAAGCCAAGCCCACCAGGATCGGCGCTCACACCTTGTACTAAGGTATTGTCATCCTCAGATGCAGTGTAGTCTCCTCGGCTTTCACCTTCTTTGCCCACAACAGCGTTAGTAAAGAAATCGTAAGTACCAGAATCAGTTCCAGGACCATAAAGCCCTAGTTTTTGGTTAGGGAACTCAGGGCGAATTTGATTCCAAGTTGTGACTTTACCTTGAGCTGCTGGTTCCCACATTTTTTTGAGTTCAGCGATCGTCAAGCATTGGGCAAACTTGTTTTGCGGGTTTACTACGACCGATATACCATCGTAGGCTACTGGTAACTCAATATATTCAACGTTACCTTTTTTACACAGTTCTACTTCTTCTGCTTTAATCGGACGGGAAGCATTGGAAATATCTGTTTCGTTGTTGCAGAATTTCTTGAATCCGCCACCAGTACCAGACTGAGCTACCGTGACTTGAACGCCAGGATTTGCTTTTTGAAATTCCTCTGCCATTGCTTCGGAAATGGGAAACACGGTGCTGGAGCCGTCTACCTTGACTGTCCCAGATAAATTAGAGCCAGTAGTAGTATTTGCTGCTGGACTTGCACCTTCTCCTTGAGGAGAGGCAGGTGCGTTACTTGCAGTCTGGTTACCACTGCCACAAGCAGTTACTCCCAAGACTAAAACCACAGCCGAAGCAAGGGATGCTACACGAATATTGCGAGAAAGCATACTATTTGTTGTTTCTGGAATCTTTGCACGGATACTCCTAGAGGAGTATAGAGCTTTTACTATAGATATGTTATTACTCGGCAGTTAAGTGAAGGTTAATGGTAACTATAAATATTCCTTTAGGTAGATTATCACCTTTTGCTAGTGCTGAAATGCCAGGTTTGTATCCGAGTTTGTCACTTCCAGATTTGTATCAAATATTGCCATTATCATAGCATCGATCGCACCTTGAAACTGCGGAGCGCTGCAACACAAGGGAAAAGATAATTTAGATGACAGCTTAATAGAACTTTGAGTTCCACCAATCGCCTAGATGAACGTGATAATATAGCCAGTGCAACGCCAGAAATTGCGATCGCGCTGCATTCAGACAAAAGCGTCAACTAAATCTCTATTATTGGCTTTTATCGCTAGTGGCTGTTCCTAACCAATTTCTTTGGTCCTTGATTGGTTTGCTTCTTACTATTGGTGGCACTTTTGTAGAAGCATATATAACTAGTGCGCCGGTAAGTTGGCACGAGCGCGGGATACAGACAATCTCTCTAGGTGTCACCTGTCAAATTGGTGCTGTCCTACTCGTAGGTTGTTTGGGTGGCAAAAGTGCGGCAGCATTATCCCAAATTGCTTATTTATTGCTCGGCTTGGTTTGGTTGCCAATATTTGCTCAAGGTGGCGGTTTTGGCTACTGGCGAGAACTGAATTTTGGATACGTATTGGGTTTTATTCCTGGAGCTTGGTTTTGTGGCTTACTGGCGTTTCGGCAAGATGCAATGAAACTAGAGAGTCTTGCTGGTAGCTGTCTAGGTGGCTTGCTGATAATTCACCTCTGCGGTTTAGCATATTTGTTGCCTAGCCAAATTTTCCACTGGGCAAGCACGCAAGCTCAATCTATAATTCAACCTATACTTCAGTATTCTTGGTATCCTCTCCCAGGACAACTAGCTGTAGTTTGTGCTGTCTCTATTATCGCTTATGGCTGGAGACTGATAATGTTTTATTAGTCATTTGTTATTCGTCATTTGTCATTTGCCGTGACTGATAACTAATGATCGATGACCAATGACCAATGACCAAATTATGAAAAATCGCCGTTTCTGGATGGCAGCGATCGCCAGTTTTATCTTAGACCAGTTAACTAAGTTCTGGGTGGTACAAAGTTTTGACTTGGGCGAAACTTACCCAATTTGGTCTAATGTGTTTCATTTCACCTATGTGACAAACACTGGTGCTGCCTTCAGTTTGTTTGCTGGTGAAGTGGGTTGGTTGCGTTGGCTATCGTTGATAGTGAGTGTGCTGCTAATAGTATGGGCTTATTTTGGTCCACCAATGAAACCTCTGGAACAATGGGGCTATGGTTTCATTTTGGGAGGAGCGTTAGGCAACGGGATCGATCGCTTTTTTGCGGGTTATGTGGTAGATTTCTTAGATTTTCGGCTAATTGGATTTCCTGTTTTTAACCTGGCAGATGTGTCGATCAATTTGGGTATTGTCTGCATCCTAATTGCAAGTTTGCCGAAAGTCTCTACTCTTAAGAGATTGCGATAAACAAAAAATGTAGAGACATTACATGTAACGTCTCTACATACTAAATATCAAAGCATTAAGATTGCTAACAAATGCCTGCTTTTACCAACTCAAACTAGGGAGTTGTAGGAGCTGGCTCAGTTCCAGGTGTAGTAGGTGAAGAACCATCGGGAGCTGGGGCAGTACCAGGATCGGTGGGCATAGTGCCATCGGGAGCTGGGGCAGTACCAGGATCGGTGGGCATAGTGCCATCGGGAGCTGGGGCAGTCTCGGGAGTGGTAGGCATGGTGCCATCGGGAGCTGGGGCAGTACCAGGATCGGTAGGCATAGTGCCGTCGGGAGCTGGGGCAGTCTCGGGAGTAGTGCCGTCGGGAGCTGGGGCAGTCTCGGGAGTAGTAGCGTCGGGAGCTGGGGCAGTCTCGGGAGTAGTAGCGTCGGGAGCTGCTTCAGTACCAGTAGGCGCACCACCAGTTAAAGGCTGACCACCAGGACAACGAGAATTCAACGGAAACTTTTCGCAGAGGATTTTCTTCCCTTCTTCCGAAAGCTTAATCTCTGGGGGTTCTTTAGCGGCTTCTTGAGCAAATGCGGCGTGGCTCGATAGAGTTAGTGCAAATGCCGCACCTAATAGTGATAAAAACTTGATCTTCATCCCACTCACACCTCAGATTAAATATTTCTGATTAAGTCAAAAACAAATTTCGTTAAATGCTACCATATTTTCTATGAAAAGTCAAGATATATAATAAATTTTCAAAGGAAACCGACTCAATCAAAACTTGTTTGCCAAGCAGATATACATATTTAGAAGCACTATAAATGCGTTAGAGTAAGTCTGCGTAGAAAGTCAGAGATTTTTTACCTGCTAAGTAGAATGGTAGCAGAAGCGATCGCGATCGTAATCCGTAGCAGTCGTTGTGTTATTGAGAAAGATCGAAGACAGCAAGTAACGAGCAGTCACTAGCGATCGCCGCTCGCAATTGAACTACCAGCTACAATTCACCAGAGACTTGCTCGCGCTCGACGATCGATGACAATCGCTAGATTTGGCATAATAGATAGAATTTCTGCCAACGCTAAAAAAATTAATTCCTGCTGCCTGAGTAGAACATGACCCCTCCCCAGCCACCGCGAAAACCGCAAACATTGCTCAGTCGAGCAACTCAGGTAGTCAAAACGCTTCAAGCTAAAGTGCAGATTCCAGGGCTTGCCCTAAAGCCAAACGCCAGAGTTGCCGAATTGTGGATACAGGATGCGGGGACAGACAAAGCAGAGACTTATCCTCTACTAGGCGATCGCTATTTGATCGGACGCAGTGCTAAATCTTGCGATATTGTCGTTCGCAACCCTGTTGTCAGCCAGATTCATCTGTCCTTAGCTAGAGATACTAGCAAGAGGCGATCGCCCTTCGTCCTGCGAGATGAAAATTCTACGAATGGCATTTACTGGGGTAAGCGCCGCGTTGCCGCGATCGAACTTCATCACGGTGACGTTTTCACTCTCGGTCCTCCAGAACTTGCCGCTGCCGTGCGGATGAAATTTCATAATCCTCCACCTCAGTACGTCCGCACGCTGCAATGGGTGGCAGGTGGGATTGGTGGCGTGACAGCATTGCTGGCGCTCATTGTAGGGTACGAGTGGACGAAGTTTTCTGTCACTCCTTTACCTGCTGCAACTGGGGGTCCAACGATCGTTTTTGCCCGCGATGGAGAAACGATGCTGCGTCAACCTCGCAGTACGGCACATACAGATTTGAAAAGCTTGCAGGACTTTTCGACTTATCTGCCCAAAGCGATCATCGCTTCAGAAGACAGCCGCTATTACTGGCATTTTGGCGTTGACCCTATTGGAATTTTACGCGCTACGGTCGTCAACGTCGGTAGTCGAGAATTCGAGCAAGGGGCAAGTACTGTTACCCAACAGGTATCGCGGAGTATATTTCGCAGTTACGTAGGTGCAGAGGACTCGTTAGGACGGAAGTTGCGCGAGGCAGTGGTGGCGCTGAAGCTGGAAACGTTTTATAGCAAAGATTTTATTCTACTGATGTATCTCAACCGCGTCTTTCTGGGAGCGGATACATACGGCTTTGAAGATGCAGCGCGATTCTATTTCGATAAATCAGCCAAGGAACTCAATCTTTCGGAAGCTGCGACTTTAGTGGGAATTTTACCCTCTCCCAACGGATTTAATTTTTGCGGTGACGTGCGCAGCAACCAAAAAGCAATTGAATACCGCAACCGCGTTATTAGTCGGATGTTGGCGCAAGGAATGGTGACGACAGAAGAAGCAAATCGGGCGCGGCGATCGCAAATTGAAGTGAGTTCTCGCGTCTGTGAAGCCCAAGCCAATACAATTGCGCCATACTTTTACAATGCCATCTTTCAAGAACTGCAAGCAATTTTGGGCAAAGAGTTAGCAGCAGAAGGCAATTATATCGTCGAAACCCAGCTCGATCCAGATATGCAAGCCAAAGCAGAAGAAGCTTTACGCAACTCGGTACGGCAAGCTGGAGCAAATATTGGCTATTCCCAAGGGGCAGTGGTCACCCTCGATGCTAGTACTGGTGCGGTGCTAGCGATGGTAGGAGGCACTGATTACAAAACCAGTCAGTTCAACCGAGTGACTCAAGCTCAGCGCCAACCCGGTTCGGCTTTTAAACTGTTTACCTATGCTGCGGCGATCGAAAAAGGGATTTCCCCAGAAAAATCTTATTCTTGTGCGCCTGTATCTTGGCAAGGACAGCGATTTCGCGGCTGCGTTCGCGGTAGTGACGAGCTAGATGTAGCGACGGGGTTAGCCCTATCGGAAAACCCGATTGCCCTGCGAGTTGCTCAAGATGTCGGACTAGATAGCATCATGCGCATGGCGCAAAGATTGGGAATTCAGTCACCCTTGCAACCAGTCCCAGGCTTAGTCTTAGGGCAAAGCGAAACTAATTTGCTAGAAATGACTGGAGCATATGGGGCGATCGCGAATGATGGCGTGTGGAACCGTCCCCATCTGATTATGAGGATATTAGATAGTAGCGACTGTGGCGATCGCCAAGACTTGAAAACCTGTCGCGAGATTTATGCTTACAATCGCACCCAAACCACAAATCGGCGGATACTTAGCCCAGGAGTAGCCCAGACGGTAACTTCCATGCTACGCGGAGTCGTAGAACGCGGCACTGGTACGGCAGCAAATATCGGAATAGGAGAGGAGGCTGGGAAAACAGGTACGAGTGGTTTAGCAGCCAGAAATCAAAACTTTGACCTTTGGTTTATTGGGTTTCTGACCAGAGAAAAACTCGTTACGGGGGTATGGCTGGGTAACGATAATAATGCGCCTGTGTCTGGTTATGGCGTGCAGGCGGCGCGTTTGTGGGGCAGTTATATGCGAGAAGTGGTGCAGTAATAACGTTCTTGAGGGCGCACATCTGGGGCGGACAGCAATAGAGGCGCACGGCTGTGCGCTCCTACAAATATAATTCTCGGTCAAAAATCTAACTTTCAGCTCTCATGAAGTATCTAAATAACTGAGAGAATTGTGCTGTAGAACACCAAAAAGGCTGATTAGCCCGATAAGTATGAATCGTCGGCTAAAACTAGAGCGATCGCTTGCTAAGTCGCTACAAGAATACCTCAGAGGCATTACTGGGGGACTGTTGTTTAGTTTGCCCCTGTTGTACACGATGGAAGTTTGGTGGGCTGGCTTTATCGTCCATCCCGTACGCTTGTTAATTTACGTGCTGGCTACTTTTACGCTGCTCTTGGCATACAACCGCTATGCAGGTTTGCGCAGATCTGCTGGTGCGTTAGAAGTCGCGATCGATTCCGTGGAGGAAATGGGTATAGGATTGGTTGTTGCTGCCGTCATGCTGTGGCTGTTAGGACAAATTAATACCGATATGAATCTGACAGAGATTGGTGGGAAAATCGTTGTAGAAGCTATGACTGTTGCTATTGGTGTATCTATCGGTACAGCCCAATTAGGAGGAGGAGGCAAGCAAGAAAGCGATACGGGAATGAAAGGAGAAGATTCCCAACCTAGTTCTAGTCCCGTACCCTTCTTGGCAGATGGTGAAGGCGACTTTGGCGGACAAATTGCGATCGCCTTATGTGGAGCAGTATTATTTGCTGCCAATCTCGCTCCTACAGAAGAAATTATTGTTATTGCAATTGAGGTTTCTACAGCACGACTGCTAGGACTTGCCTTACTCTCAATCTTATTTGCCGTGCTAATTCTATTTTATAGTGACTTTACTGGTTCCCAGCGCTTCAGCCAGATCAGGGGAATTAAAAATATTTTATTTGGTGCGGTTATCACTTACGCGATCGCTCTATTTGCAGCTGCGGCTATCCTCTGGTTTTTCGGACGCTTTGACGATACGACTCTCTTCATTTGTCTAGCTCAAACCGTTGTTTTAGGAGTCGCTTCTACTTTGGGGGCTTCTGCTGGGAGGCTATTATTGCAATGAAAAAACTAGAAAAAAATTGGTTAGAGTGGATTGTTTTTGGTATTAGTCTCATTCTCGTATTATTTACGCTGGGTTACATAGTTTATGACGGTGCAACTCTAGGTGAAACTCCACCAAATATCGAACTACAACTCGGTCAACCTCAACCGCAAAGCGATCGCTTTATCGTTCCCGTCACTGCTACAAATCGCGGCGATGAAACAGCAGAAACCGTACAAATTGAAGTGACGCTCAACAGTGATGGTAGAGAAGAAGAAACTGCCGAATTTGAAATTGCTTTCCTTCCTCGCCATTCAACTCGTCGAGGCTGGGTAACATTTCAAACCGATCCTCGCACCGTAGAACAAATTGAAGCACGGGTACTGGGATTTGAAAAACCATAAGTAAAAGTCAAAAGTTAAAAGTCAAAAGTTACGGATAACCGATAACTGATAACTGATAATTGATAACTGACTTTGGAACCTTATGATTCTTCCGCAAGTCTTGTGATTTAACAGGTTTAGCAATATATAGCGGAGAGGAATAAGTATATGCTTACTTTTAAACCCTGGCAGACAGGGACAGCTTTTCTTATGGCTTTAACTATTGGTACTAGTGCTACCCTACCAATGGTAATGACAGCTCCAGCAACGGCTCAGGTGTTCCCATCGTCGCCAGGAAGTAGTAGGATTAGCGATCGCACGACTATTCGGGCTGGGGCAAGAATTCCCGTGCGCTATGATGAAGCCGAAAAGATCGTTATCAGTCCGAAAGAGAGGATGCGCTTAACTCTTACGGTAGCTGCCAACATTACTAACCGCAACGGCACAGTATTAGTTCCTGCCGGAAGTCTAATTGAAGGCGAACTCGTTCCTGCTGATGGTGGTTCTCAATTTATTGCCAGAAATCTAATTATTGATGATGGCAGACGGCAATCAATTGATGCTTCCTCTGATGTGATTGAAACTACCCAGTTGCGTAGGGGAGTAAGTACGGGATCGATTCTCAAAGGTGCAGTCGTGGGAGCTGCCGCTGGCGCAGCTTTAGGTGGACTGACAGGCAATCGCCGTATTTCTACCGGAGAGGTATTAATCGGTACGGGAGTCGGTGCTGCGGGTGGAGCAGTGCTAGGACGTAAAAAAGCTGATGTAGTTGTCATTAACCCTGACACCGACTTAGATCTGATTTTGGATTCTAGTTTGACGGTCGATCGCTATTAAACAGAAGAATTGTAGAGACGTTTCGTGAAACGTCTCTACAACAGCAATTACTGCGGAGAAATCTGAATCGGAGAAGTTTCTTGCTGCTGTTGCTCTTGGCGTTCCTCAATTGTGGCTTGAATTTTAGGATTAGCTAACAGTTTTTTCGTATCAGCTAACAAGCGATCGCCCCACAAATTCTGTCTGAGAAATTCTAAGTCACCATAACGACTGTCAATTTTGAGGGCTGCTGTTCCTAATTGCAATCCTCTTGTTTGTTCGCCTTGACTATATAAAGCAACTGCCATTGCCAGTTGGGGTTCTGCCGCTTGCTTGTCAACAGCTAAAGCTGCTTGCCATTGCTCCATTGCCTCGTCTATATTGCCTTGTTCGTATTGAATTAGTCCAATATTATTGATGGCGGGCCAAAACTTTTTATCTAAGGCGATCGCTTTGTCATATTGAGCGATCGCATCTGGTAATTGCCCGACTTTGTAATAAGAATTACCTAAATCAAATAATGCTTCTTTATCGTTTGGTTTGAGTTTCAAACCAGCTTGCAAACTATCGATCGCTGCTTTGTAATTGCCTTTTTGAAAGTGTGCCGAACCCATTGCAAACAACACGGAAGGGTTTTGGGGGGCTAACGCCTGCGCTTTATTCAGGGCTGCGATCGACTCGTTATATTTGTTTGTCTGTAAGTACAAACCCCCTAAGAGAAACCAAGCCATATAGTTTTTAGGAGCTAACTGAGTCGCCAGTCGCGCCCTCGGTACAGCCATTTCAAACTGTTGAAACTGCGCTAACTGAGCAGCCTCCTGCGCCAAACTCAATCCCTGTCGCTCCAACTGAGCTGAATCGAGTTGTAGCGTATGTGGAACGAGTGCCTGCCCCAGTGCAGGGGGAGCTACACTCCCTAAACCCAAAATCACCAGTAAAGACAGCCAGGATTTACGACTTGGCACGGTACACGCCTCAATTATCTTGCAACATAACCTTCAGCTAGCTTAAACCATAGTAGTGACAGTGACCAGTTGTCAGTTATCAGTTGTCAGTTATCAGTTGTCAGTAAAGAAAGGGTGTGAGGTGTAGGGTAGTTGGTAATGGGTAGTTGGTAGTTGGTAATTGGTGAACAGTTGACAGTCGATGGTTAACGGTTGACAGTTCTTGCCCCTCTGCTCCTCAGCCTCCTCAGCCTCCTCAGCTCTCTTCTCCCCCTTGTCTCTCAAAAAAGAGCGGATAACCCTAATCTTGATTGGGAGCGATCGCCCTTTTGCTAGAGATGATTACACGGTAACAGTCGTTACGATAATAAGTGTACGAAACATTTTAGTTATTAATGCTTCTTTATTACTGGGAACAATATCAGCAAGATCGTGCGGCAAATGCGCAGGCGTATAAATGATTTATGACTTGCACCTAATAAATTTTGCTTCTTCCCTTATCCCTCACTCCTTATCCCTCGCTCCTAATATGACCGCTACCCAGCCTATAGAACTTCCCCTGATTGGTAAAATTAAGCATCCAGCGCGTTGGTTAGTTAGGCTAGTGGCTGCTGGTGTCGTAGTGGCTGGTTCTGCAACTTACGTCATCGTAGATCGATCGACACCTAAGATCGACTTGGCTAAGTTAACCGTACCAGTTGAAGCTAAAGACTTAACGCTGCGGATTAATGCTAGTGGCAAAGTCGTACCGATCCAAAGCGTCAATGTCAGCCCTAAAGTAGCAGGAGTGCTAAAGAATTTATTAGTAGAACAAGGCGATCGCGTCCAAGCCGGACAGATTATTGCCAAAATGGATGATGCTGACTTGCAAGCGCAACTGATCCAAGTACGTGCCAAACTTGCTCAAGCCCAAGCTGAATTAGCGCAAGCCCGTGCGGGAAATCGCATACAAGAAATCGATCGCGCTCAAGCTCAGGTAGATGCAGCCCAAGCTAGGGCAAACTTCGCACGGGAAAAACTAGAACGTTATCGGAGATTAACGCAACAAGGTGCGATCGCCCAAAACGAGTTAGATCAATATGTCAGTGAAAGCCAAAGCGCTCAAGCTAACCTACGGGAAGCACAACGCCAGCTATCGCTGCTAAAAAGCGGTAGTCGTCCAGAAGAGATCGCCCAACGCCAAGCAGTCGTGCAAGCAGCTCAAGGTGAGTTACAAGCTCTTCAAGTTAAGCTCAACGATACAATTATTCGCGCTCCCTTTACGGGTTTGGTGACGCAAAAGAATGCTTCAGAAGGAGCCTTTGTAACCCCCACAACTTCGGCATCTAGCGGCACGTCTAGCTCGAATTCATCGCTAGCCAACTCAACTTCGATTGTCGTGCTGGCGAAAGGTTTGGAAGTTTTGGCAGAAGTTCCAGAAGTTGATGTTGGACAAATTAAATCGGGACAGCAAGTTGAAATTGTAGCTGATTCTTATCCCGATCGCATTTTTAAAGGTCACGTCCGTTTAGTTGCTCCCGAAGCCGTTGTCGATCAAAACGTCACTTCTTTTCAAGTTCGAGTAGCGCTTGATTCTGGTACAGATAAATTACTATCTGGCATGAATGTAGACTTAACATTCTTGGGTCAAAATCTCAACGATGCCTTAGTCGTACCCACAGTATCGATCGTGACTCAAGAAGGTAAAACTGGGGTTTTAGTCCCAGGAGAAAAGAACAAACCCGAATTTCGTCCGGTCACAATTGGCTCTAGTATTCAAGACCAAACGCAAATTTTACAAGGTTTAAAACAAGGCGATCGCGTTTTTCTCGACCTACCAAAAGACCAACAACCAGAACAAGAAAGTGAGTAGGATTAGTGACTAGTGGCTAGGCTCTTTTATAGCCACTAGTCACTAGCCACTAGCTACTGATCGCTGATAATTAGATAACCAATAACTGACAATGGATGTTTTAGAAAGTGGCAAGATGGCAACGAAAACGCTGCTATCTAATAAGTTGCGTAGTGCCTTAACCATGTTAGGAATCGTCATCGGCAATGCTTCAGTGATTGCGATGGTGGGAATCGGACAGGGGGCGCAAAGATTTGTTGCCGAACAATTTGAATCTTTAGGAACTAATGTTTTATTTGTCATCCCAGGTAATCGGGACGCTCAAAGAACGACGGTAGATTTGCCAAAAACTTTAGTTTTAGAAGATGCCAAGGCGATCGCTACCCAAGTACCGACAGTGGCTAAAGTCGCGCCTCAGCTTCAATCAAGAGAATTAGTCACGTATCGCAACAAAAATACCTATAGTTCAGTTGTCGGTACGACTCCAGAATATACTGCTGTTCGTAACTTCAATCCAGAAGAAGGACGATTTTTTACCCAGCTTGATGTGAAGCGAAATAATCAAGTTGTTGCTTTGGGTTCGGATTTAGCAAAACGATTGTTTATCAACCAAGATCCAATTGGTAAATACGTCCGCATTAAAGACGTGCGCTTTTTAGTGATTGGCGTGATGGAATCAAAGGGATCTGTCTTAGGAACCAATTACGACGATAGCGCGTTGCTGCCAATTACCACTATGGCAAGCCGGATTGTCGGCGAAAATTCTCCCTATGGAGTGAGTCTAACTTTTATTTCGATTTCAGCTAAAAGCGATGCCAGTGTAGAAGCAGCTCAATTTCAAATTCAAAACCTGCTGCGATTGCGGCACAAAATCACAAGAGAAGACGATTTTAGCGTTCAAAGTCAAAAAGATGTACTAGAAATTGCGGGAACTGTCACGAGTGCTTTAACGGTCATGCTAGCAGCGATCGCAGGTATTTCTTTACTCGTGGGTGGCATCGGGGTCATGAATATCATGCTCGTTTCCGTTACCGAACGCACGCAAGAAATCGGTTTGCGTAAAGCTTTGGGCGCTACCCAGCACGACGTTTTGATTCAATTTCTGATTGAAGCTGTCATGTTGTCGGCAGCTGGTGGCATCGTGGGAACTGCCCTGGGTGTAGGTGGTATCTTACTAATTAGTGCGTTTACTCCCTTTCAAGCGGGTATTTCACCTGTGGCAATTGCATTAGCTGTCAGTATCTCCGGGGGTATTGGCGTTGTCTTTGGTGTCGTTCCTGCCCGTCGCGCTGCCCAACTCGATCCGATTGTTGCTTTGAGAAGCGCTTGATTGGGGAGGCGAAGGTTTAAAATTCAAAATTGGGACAAGGGAGACAAGGGGGACAAGGGGGACAAGGGGGACAAGGGGGACAAGGGGGACAAGGGGGATAAGGGAGTGGTTTTCGTTGGGAACACTTTTTCTGCTCGCTCCGTCGTTGGTGTCCGATAGGTTAGCGATCTAGATTAGCCAAGACGCAGCAACTCGATCGAGCGGTCATTAATGTACCACCAATAATAAATGACCAATGACCAATGACCAATGACAACCCAACGAATATTTCCCGACTCAAATCGGGTTGTCATGTTAATAATTGTGAGATTGGCTGTAGTTTTGTTGAAGTTCGATCGCAAAAAATAATAAAAAATTTGAGCGTTGATTAAAATTTTCTAAAATAAACGACAGCTTGATGCTGCCTCTGACAAATCCCTGGAATTATGGCTGTAGTCAATAGTAAAGATGACTGTAGCGAGGTGAAACAGGCTGTTGAGAGCGAATAACATAGCGAATAACACCAAGTGAAAAGGCGCGATCGCGTGGCGATCGGAATCAGTTTGGTATTAAATACACGTTGTTTTGCGAGAGCGAACTTTCTCCTCAAGGAGTAGATAGAACTTGAAGCTTGAGGTAAGGTAGAGGCGTGTCTGTCACTGATGGCTGCGATCGCCCAACTGCTAAAGTTTGGGAGTACGTACCAACCCTTGGCAAAAGTTGTTGTGCTAATTCTGTAAATCTGACCCGCCTGCCCGTAGCCTTTTATTTTGTCATGAGGTTGCGTGCTGCAAGCGGACAATAGAAAACTGAATATTTACTGAATATAAAAACTAAATTCATAGACCATAAACCTAAACTATTTATCTATGATTAACCCTGAAGCGCCAAATAAAGCCGTATCCTTACCATTCGGAAAAGCTAAGCGCCGTAAGTCGTGGCTGGCAGGATTCATCACATTGGGATTGCTGGGCAGTGCTGCCGTTACTTTTGCGATCGCCCGTACCCAAACCCCTGAAATCGACCTTGCCAATCTCCAAACAGTAATGGTCGAATCTCAAGACTTAAAAGTTCAAATCAAAGCCAATGGTATAGTTCAGGCAGTCAGAAAAATTAATCTCAGTCCTAAAGATGCAGGGCGAATTGAGCAATTGTATGTCGATGAAGGCTCTCAGGTGAAAAAGGGTACGCTCATCGCCCGGATGGACAACGAAGAATTTCAGGCACAAGTTAAACAATATCAAGCAGGCTTAGCAAAAGCTAAGGCAGAACTAGCGAAAAAGCAGACTGGCAATCGTCCCGAAGAAATCGAGCAGGCTAAAGCTGAATTAGCAGAAAACGAAGCCCAAGTCCGAGAAGCGAAATCGCAGTTAACGCTACGTCGGGAACAAGTGCAGCGCAAACTCAGACCAGCGAAAGAAGGAGCAATTTCTCGCGACGATTTAGACCAAGCTTTGACAGAAGAACGTACAGCCAGAGAAAACCTCGACCGGGCGATCGCGAGTTTAGCAGTTGCCAAACACGAGCTGACACTGCGAATGAAGGGGTATCGTAGCGAAGAAATTACCCAAGCTGAAGCCGAAGTCGCTCAAGCCGAAGCCCAACTGAAGTACTACCAAACTCAACTATCAAACACTTTAGTCCGCGCACCTTTTGCAGGCACGATCACGCGCCGCTACGCTCAACAAGGCGACTTCGTGACTCCCACAACATCCGCTTCTTCCTCGGATGGCGCTACTTCCGCATCGATCGCCGAACTCTCCAGCGGTTTAGAAGTAGAAGCCAAAATCCCAGAATCCAGCATTGCGCGGATTACCCCCAATCAGCCAGTAGAAATCCGTTCCGATGCCTACAATAAAACCTTCAAAGGTCGCGTCCGCACAATCGCACCCAGAGCAATCAGGGAAGATAATGTCACCTCCTTTCGCGTCAAAGTGAGCCTGCAAACAGGGCAAAACCAGCTCAAATCAGGCATGAATATCAAACTCACCTTCCTTAGCGACAAAATTAAAGATGCAGTTGTCGTACCCCTGACAGCAGTTGTCACCAAGAAAAACGGTCAAACAGGGGTATTTATGCCAGATCGAGAAGGACACATCCGATTTCGCGAAGTTGCTCTAGGCGCGAGTAGCAGCACTCACGCTCAAGTTCTCGAAGGCGTGAATCGAGGCGATCGCGTCCTGATTACCCCTCCCCCCGGTCAAGCCATTCCTGGCGTGGATGAAGAGTCTAGGAGCTAGGAGTAAGCTGTGGTGGGTGTTGTCCACCCTACTACCAATTACCAATTACCAATTACCAATTACCAATTACCAATTCTTCATGAATCCCATTGAATGTATCAAAATGGCAGTTGCTACTCTGACGGCTGATAAGCTTCGGAGTAGCTTAACTATGTTAGGAATTGTCATCGGTAATGCTTCTGTGATTGCAATGGTAGGTATAGGGCAGGGAGCGCAGAACTACACTCTTAACAAACTCGATTCTTTCGGACCAAATCGACTGTTGGTTTTTTCTAGTCGCGACGATTCGGAAGGATTTATTTCCGAACAACGAGGGCTAGTGCTATCGGATGCAGAAGCAGTGAAAAAACAAGCATCAGCGGTTAAGTCAGCGGCTCCAGTCATTGAAAATAACTTATTAATTTCTTACCGTAACAATCAAACTTATACCCAAGTCAAAGGAACAACACCAGCACTACGAGAGATTAGAAATCTCATGGTCGATCGCGGTCGGTTCTTTGATGCTTCTTTAATGCGTCAAAGTTCTCCCGTGGTCGTTCTGGGTGCAGAATTAGCAGAAAAACTATTCGATCGCGAAAACCCAATTGGCAAAGATATCCAAATCAAAAACACTAGCTTTCAGGTGATTGCAGTCATGACAGCTAAGGGTTCTTTTGCCGGAGAAAATGAAGATAATGTTGCCTACATTCCCATTACGACAATGGCAACTCAAATTGATGGCAGAAGATCGGCGTTTGGAACACCAATCAGCCACATTCAAGTTGCGGCAAAAGATAAACACAACGTGCGAGTTGCAGCTTTTCAAATTACTAACTTACTAACGCGATTGCACGGTAGAAAAGACTTTGTAGTGGTTGCCAACAAATCTTTTCAAGAATTAGTCTCGCAGGTGACAGGAGTGCTATCGCTGATGCTGGGAGCGATCGCAGGTGTATCGCTGTTTGTTGGCGGCGTAGGCATCATGAATATCATGCTGGTGTCAGTCACCGAACGCACGCCAGAAATTGGCTTGCGCAAAGCAATTGGAGCAACTCCCCAAGCAATTTTGGCACAATTTTTAGTCGAATCAATTATTCTCTCAGTCTCGGGGGGCTTAATCGGTACGGCGATCGGCATCAGTGGTGTGGCGATCGTTGGTGTATTAACCCCTCTCCAACCCAGCGTTCCCATTGCCGCGATCGCCCTAGCTGTAGGGATTTCTGGTGGTGTTGGATTAATCTTTGGCGTAGTTCCCGCCCGTCGCGCCGCTCAACTCGACCCGATTATCGCCCTGAAAAATAGTTAAGATTTGGGACAAGGAGGACAAGGGAGACCAGGGAGACAAAGGAGTAGTTCTAGCCACTAGCCACTAGCCACTGTTAACTGAAAAATGACTAATCTAAAAAGTATTACTAAACCAGTTATCGTCCGCTTGGAAAATATCTCTAAGATTTATGGTTTTGGAGAAACAGAGGTGCGGGCGCTAGTAGATGTCAATTTAATTGTGGAACAAGGCGAATATTGTTCGATTATGGGTGCGTCTGGTTCTGGTAAGTCTACAGCTATGAATATGATTGGTTGTCTCGATCGCCCAACCAGCGGACACTACTATTTAGATAATTTGGATGTTGCTCAGTTAGATGATGCTGACTTAGCACATATTCGCAATCTCAAAATTGGCTTTGTCTTCCAACAGTTTCACCTTTTGCCCCAACTCAGCGCTTTAGAAAATGTGATGCTACCGATGGTTTACGCTGGGATCAAACCAGCCGAACGTCGCGATCGCGCTACGGTTGCACTCAAGCGTGTTGGTTTGGAAAATCGCCTTCACAATAAGCCCAATCAACTTTCTGGCGGACAACAACAAAGGGTAGCAATTGCTAGGGCGATTGTGAATCAACCAGTTTTGCTCCTAGCAGACGAACCGACTGGCGCTCTCGACTCGCGCACGACTCAAGAAGTCTTGCAGATATTTGGCGAACTCAATGCTAGTGGGATCACAATTATTATGGTGACGCACGAACCAGAGGTAGCAAAGCAAACTCACCGAATTGTTTGGTTTCGCGACGGTCAAGTTATCCACTCGCACCTGACTCCCGATGATATCGGTCAAGTTGCAGCTTCTTAGTAGACAATCTTGAGGAATTTATTGAACTTTGTTGCATGAAAAAAACCCGCATTAGCGGGTGGCGATCGCAATTGCACAAATGCAAATTGCCAATTGTTTTTGCTACGTCAAATTTGCTAATAGCTCCATGTGTGCTTTTTTTTAGCCCCCTTTTTAAGGGGGTTGGGGGATCGAAAAACTGTGCTACTCATCAAAAGATCCCCCCTAGCCCCCCTTAAAAAGGGGGGAACATGTGCTACTCACCAAAAGATCTCCCCTAGCCCCCCTTAAAAAGGGGGGAACATGTGCCACTCACCAAAAGATCTCTCCTAGCCCCCCTTAAAAAAGGGAGGAACATGTGCTACTCATCAAAAGATTCCCCCTAGCTCCCCTTAAAAAAGGGAGGAACAGTCGTAAATAAGAAACGTCTTACCAACAACAAATGACGAAGGACAAATGACAAATGACAACTTAAAGACTAGAAGTTTTGCCTGTTTGAGCTTGTGTTTCTATAGGCTTAATATCTGTGTAACCCATATTACTTGAAATTGTGCGGAAGATAGAAATCTGATCTTCAAATTCAAGTCCTTCAGTTTGGGAAAGTAAATTTTTAATTGGTTCAGATGCTTGATAGCTTGAAGGCATTCCGACAACAGTATCGCCCATAGCTTGAGCCCAAGCATACCAAACCATCAATTGATTATTTTCTTTCAACGCACCGTAGGCGTGAGAATAGTCTGTATTTTCTTTGTTGACAATTTGCCGCATAATTGCAAGCTGCTCGTCGTCTGACAATTCGTAAAAGTCTCCTAGTAGTCTTGGTGCTAGTTCAGGTTCGGCAGCAGTTGGTGCAGCTGGAGTGATTGAATCTCCCATCTTTTTGTAAACCAAATAAAACCAAGCCAACTTAGCGTCGGTGTCTAAGGCATCAAAAGCTTTTATGATGTTTTGAGTCTCGGCAGAAAGCGCTTGAGACCGATCTGGATTGAAGCTTGATGTCATTGCTGATATCCCAGTTAATTTAAACTCTCAAGCTTAGGGTTATCAGAGTTGGGGGACGCAATTCGCCCTCCGAGAGAGATAGTTTTAATTAGTGGGAATTTATATCTTTAGTAGCAGAGACAGCAGAGACATTAGTAAGAGAAGGATGAGAGAAAAATCTATCTTAGTGGGGTTATGAGAGTAGGCGATCGCATTGATAGGATTGCCTTACAACATAAAATAATTTCAATAGGAGTGACCCATGCCAGAAGAAATTAAATCGAACCCTAATGAAACTCCTACACAAGATGCTCAGCTAGCAGCTGAGAATATAGCTACTGGAGTCGAAAAAGCACCTACAGTAGATTTTGATGCAGATTATGCCGCTGCCCAGCAATACAGCGTCAGCGAAATCGATCGTCAGGGTGAAGGTGCGATGGCAGCTGAAAAGGTGACTCAACCTGAATTTCAAGTTTCCGAGTCAGACGAACAGCAAACAGTAGCCAAGCCAACGGGAGATCCTGCTGACTATATGGATATGGCAAAGGATGTGAATTCTCCTGCGCAGGAAATCAACAAAGACTCCAAGTCAACCGGAAATCCGGCTGATTACATGGACATGGCAAAGGACGTAAATTCATAGTTTGAAATAGAGACGTTCCCGCGAGCGTCTCTACGTGTTTGTCTGGGATAATATACCTCTTTGTTGCAAAACTGGACGGGCTGCTTGTCTGAGTTTAGGTAACTGTCTGGCAAATAATAGCGAGCCGATAATACAAAAACTTCCACCAATAAGTAAAGTATTGGTAGCACCAATACGATCGGCAGAAAATCCAGCAAATAAGTTACCAAATGGAACCATTCCTAAAAAGGACATGGTAAATAAACTCATGACTCGTCCGCGTTTATCATCTTCAACAATAGTTTGAATTACAGTGTTACTGGAGGAAATAGTCAGAATAGAACCAAGTCCAATTAACGCGGACATAAGGGTGGATAACCATAGCATTCTTGATAGGGAAAAAAAGATAATTCCCGTGCCGCAAAGTGCCGGAGCTAAAGCAATGATTTTGCCCAAACCGACAACTGTTTTGCGAGTGCTTAAATAAATTCCTCCGCCAATTGCTCCCACTCCCGAGGCTGCCATTAATAAGCCTAAAGTGCGCGCGTCTCCACCTAGAATTTTGGTAGCAAATATGGGAGCTAAGGTAATATAAGGCATTGCCATTAAACTAAATAAAGCTAGTAATAGCAAGGTCGAGCGGATTGGAGAAAAGTTGTAGGCGTAAACAAATCCTTCTTGTAATCTTTGCAATGGATTGGCGGTTGTAACGACTATTTTCTTTGGTTTTAAGCGCATTGCCATTAAAGCCGCAATGACAGCAATATAGCTTACACCATCAATTAAAAAACAGTAAGCAGCGCCAATTCTAGCAATCAAAATTCCCGCGATCGCAGGTCCGACTAACCGTCCGCCATTAACTAGAGAAGAATTCAACGCGATCGCACTGGCTAAATCGTCTCTCTTCTCGACCATTTCTGGCACAAATGCTTGTCTAGCCGGAGCATCTACAGCATTAATTACGCCTTGAAATAAACTCAAAATAATGAAATGCCAAATATGGATCGTGCCTGATAGCGCTAACACTGCTAGCACTAGAGACTGGATCATGGCTAATATTTGAGCAATAACTAAAATTTTATGTGTATTGAATCGGTCTACTAAAACTCCACCCCAAACGGCTAAAAAGAAGCTGGGAATTTGACTTGAAAATCCCACAATGCCTAACATCAGCGCTGAATTTGTGAGTTTGTACACAAGCCAAATTGTTGCCGTTTGGGTCATCCACGTACCAATTAATGAAACCCCTTGTCCAAAGAAAAATAAACGGTAGTTTCTCGATCTTAAAGCAGGTACGACCGCAATATTTGCAATTCTATTCATTTTTTATCTAGATTCAGGAAAGCACTTATTTATTAAATAAATACTTTGTTGCCTCGGAACACCATCCAGAGAACTATTGTTGAAACATAGGATTGGAGTATGTTGATACTAACAATTTCTCTGCTTCCAGCGATCGCTGTGTACGAGTAACAGTGGAGTTGTGAGTTTTTAGGAAAGATTGGCGATCGCTTGGTCAATTAACCTAGAAAATAATTGGCGTTCTTCCAGAGAAAAGCCTTGCATGGCTTGCTCTCTCAAATCTAAAGCGATTGGGGGTAGTATATTTTCTAGTTCTCGACCAGCACCCGTCAGCCAGATCCGCCAAATGCGGCGATCGCGAGGGTCTCGTTCTCTGCGGATCAGTCCTCGTTCTTCCATGCGATCGAGGACTCCCGTTAAAGTTCCTCCTACCTGCTGCAATTTCTCCCCAATACTACAAGTGGCTAAGCCATCTTCCTCCCACAAACAGCACAACACGACCCAGTGAAAGGGTGTCAGACCAAAGGGTTCGAGGCGTTCTTGAAATCTGCGGCTCCCCAACTGACCTAACAGCTTAATCCGGTAGCCAACGCTATACGGCGCTAAAATTTCTCGCAATGGCTCGGCAATTTTTCGTTCGGTAGAAGTAGAAGGCATTTCGGGGATATTTCGCATACGTAATATTATTTTAGCTAAATTCTTTTGAGTTTGACAATCTGTCATAACTGTCTCTAAAAATGTAACCACAAAGCAAGCGGGTAATTTCGTATAGCAGAGTATGGATTGTTGCATTTATTTGTAGATCGTGCGTTTTGCTCGCACAAATATAACTTTCGGAGTATTTTTGTGACTAGGCTTAATTCGCTAGTCGTGCTGGTGTCAATACAGTTTAGATAAGACGATCCCCCCTAGCCCCCCTTTTTAAGGGGGGAATCATAGCCCCCTTTGTTAAGGGGGGTTGGAGGGATCTCCGAGGCTCAATGCTTTGAACTAAAATGTATTGCTGCTGGTGTGACAGGAACCGATTCCAGACCTACGGAAGATTTAGAGTAAGTCCAGAGTTCGGCGTAAGTTTAGCTGGTGCAAAAAAACACGTGATCGTGCGAGATGGAAAAAATCAAAATAGCGTGATCGCAGTTATTCGTCAGGGAATTATTGCTGAAAAGACAACTCTAGGATACAATTGCCCGAATTCAAACTTTTGATTATGATGCTCAGAAGTCAGAGTCACTAATGCCACGATCGCCAGATCGATCCCGTTAATTTATCCAGGTGCAGCCTTGCCAGAGCCTTTGCCAGAGTCTTTAAAAACCAGCTCCGAACAGAGCGATCGCGACAGACACTTTCGTACCGATCATCTCAATGCCGATCTCAAAAAGCGTTCTATACGCGGCGGAGCAGTGACGCTGGTAGCTCAAGCTTGCAAGTTTACCTTGCAAATGGGTTCTACAGTCATTTTAGCCCGCCTGCTAGCGCCGCAGGATTACGGTTTAGTCGGGATGGTAACTGCCGTAACGGGTTTTGTTGCCTTATTTAAAGATATGGGGTTGTCGATGGCAACCATCCAAAAGGCAGAAATTAACCACCGCCAGATTAGCAACCTGTTTTGGGTAAATATTGCAGTTAGTCTGTTATTAACTCTCGTAACTTGCGCGATCGCTCCCGTTGTCGCCGTATTTTACAACGAACCCCGGTTAACCTTAATTACCATCGTTTCAGCAATTGGTTTTTTGTTTGGAGGCTTAACAGTCCAGCATCAAGCTTTGCTCAACCGCCAGATGCGATTTACGGCTTTGGCAGCAATTGATATTGTTGCTATGGGTTTTGGAGTCGTCAGCGCTCTAGTTTTAGCTTGGTATGGTGCGGGATATTGGGCATTGGTAGTCATGCAAATCGCGATCGCGATCGGTCAAATGGGAGGTGCGTGGTTGCTGTGTAGCTGGCGACCGAGTTTACCGAAACGACACGCTAATATTCGCGAATTATTGACTTTTGGTAGCCATCTCACGGGCTTCAACGTGATTAATTACTTTGCCCGCAACCTAGATAACATCTTAATCGGTCGGTCTTGGGGTGCGGGACAATTAGGGCTGTATGCCAAAGCTTATGGCTTGTTACTCTTACCATTGCAACAAATTAACGCGCCAATTACTGCGGTGGCAATCCCAAGCCTAAGTCGATTACAGGCAGACCCGCAGCAATTTCGCAACTACTACCTTAAAGCAGTCTCGCTGGTTACGTTTCTCACGTTACCTTTAGTTATCCTTTCGATCGCAATCTCTGAAGAAGTCGTGACGCTAATTCTCGGTTCTCAATGGCGAGAAGCTAGTTTTCTGTTTCGGTTTCTCGGTGTCGCCGCCATATTTCAACCGCTTTGCAATACGGCTGGTTGGTTGTACATTGCCACAGGCAAAACAGACCGGATGTTGAAATGGGGCGTGTTTGCTTCTAGTTTGACAGTGGTATCGTTCTTTATCGGTCTGCCTTATGGAGCGCGGGGAGTTGCTTTATGCTATGCCGTAGCGATGCTTTTACAAGTCTATCCTTGTATGTATTATGCGACTCGCGGTCTAGAAATTACGACGAGCGATTTGTTCTCGGCGATCGCCCAATCGCTTGTTGCTGCTCTGATCGCGGGGCTTGCCACAATAGGAATTAAATTTGCACTCAATCCGATTTTACCAGTGTGGGGCATCGCGATTGCTTGCACGTTAGTGATGGCAGGATTGTACGTCGCGATCGTGTTTTATTTGTTTGGCAAGAAATCTTTTTATCTGTCCTTCCTGCGAGAATTTAAACAACGACGATGAAAGTAGCGACACCTTCTCGGTATACTTACAAAGTTCAAGAACGGGGCGATCGCGTGCGTCCCAACCGCTTTCACTCCCGCTATGCGATTCTCAAATTGCTGCTAGAAAAATTGCAGTATCTAGTTGAATCTGAGTTGCTCGTACCGGGAGAAAAGTTACTCGATTACGGTTGTGGTAACAAGCCTTACGAATCTTTATTTAAACAAAAATTCGCTCGCTACATTGGGGCTGACTTTCCAGGTAACGATCGCGCCGAAATTGCGGTTGGTTGCCAAGGACAGCTACCAATTGCCGATGCAAGTATTGATTGCGTCCTCTCTTCTCAGGTTTTGGAACATGTAGAACAGCCTCAAGTCTATTTGAAGGAAGCTTATCGAGTTCTCAAGCCAGGTAGCGCTTTGGTGCTTTCAACTCACGGAATTTGGCGATATCACCCCGATCCTTGCGATTACTGGCGCTGGACGGCTGCTGGTTTGCAACGGGAAATCGTGCAAGCTGGGTTTGAGATTGTATCGGTGCAAAGTGTGTTTGGGATGGCATCTGCTGGATTGCAACTTTGGCAAGATGCTACAGAAGAGAAAATACCGGGTCGTTTGCGCAAATTCTACATTTGGTTGCTTCAACGGGCGATCGCTTGGATTGAATCGCGCCATCCCGAACGGTTATCTAACGATGCAGCAGTGTATATTATCCTTGCCAAAAAATCTAGAGGAGAGGAAAAGGTTTTCTCTTAACTGTAGCTTTTCTAGTGAAGAATTTTACTGTATTATTTTCAGCAAAAAAAGGAGAAATTCAAATCTATGGTGGTTAGTCCAGTTGAAACTTTCTACAACAATTTTTCTCCAACTTTTATTCGGGACTACGTTTACGGTAACGAACGGATCGATCGCCAGCTAGAGTTTTTTACAAAGGCAATTCATCCCGATACGGCAAGAATATTAGTTATTGGTTGTGGTTCGGGACAGGGGACTCATTTTATTGCTAAATGGATAGCAAAAAAAGCTCAAATTCTAGCAGTAGATATTAGTTCGGAAAATCTTCGTTTGGCTCGGAGTTTATTTAGTCATCCTCGCATTGAATATCGCCAAGTTAACGTGGTGACGGAAGCAATTGAAGGAAATTGGGATGCGATTGTTTTACCTGATGTTTACGAACATATTCCTCTAGCAGCAAGGGGAGATTTACATCGTAAATTCAACGCTTTGCTGAGTCCTCAAGGCAAAATTTTGTTTACGATTCCTAGTCCAGGAAAGCAAGCCGCACTCTACGCATCGGGAGAAGGTTTACAAGTCGTTGATGAAGTTGTCACGCTAGAAGATTTGGTCGAAGTCGGAAAAGCCGTTGAAGGAACGCTGACCTATTGGAGTACAATTTCTGTATGGAATACAAACGATTATATCCACGCGGTTATCGAACGAGGAGCGGCAGAAATAGGGAGGATTGCTCAACAAGATTATTTACTAATTAAAGGGTTCAGTTCTCTGCGACAAAATATATCTTATCGTGGCTTACTTGCCCTCACAAATCTACCTGGAATTGTTCGGGCTACAAGATGGTGGAAGCGCCAACGGGTACAAAAGTTAGTTGAGGGCGATCGCGCTTAGATAATAGAGTTGTTTCTACTTGGTTTTAGATGAAAATAGCCTTTGTCGTGCAGGAATTTCCAGCTTTGTCTGAAACCTTTATCCTGAATCAAATTTCGGGTTTAATCGATCTAGGACATGAGGTAGATATTTATGCCATTCAGCCGCGATCGCAAGATTCAAAAGTGCATCCAGATGTCGAAAAGTATGGCTTGCGATCGCGGACTTTTTATGCTGCTAAAATGCCCGATAATCGCTGGCAACAATGGCTGAAAGGATTGGGGTTGATCGCAACTAATTTTCACAAAGCACCTCAGGCGATCGCGCGATTGCTCTATTCTGAATCTGTCAGAAAAGTTAGCCGACTCACGCTAATTTACGAGTTAACTCCTTGGCTAAAACGTAGTAGATCGTATGATATCATTCACTGTCATTTTGGAATGAATGGTGTTAAAGCAGCTGTATTAAAAGAAATCGGGGCAATTCAAGGACGATTGATTACCGTATTTCACGGATTTGATATCACTCTTTATCTTCAGCAAGTTGGCGATCGCGTTTACGATCGCTTGCTATCGACCGCAGATTTATTAATGCCAATTAGCAAACTTTGGCAGCAAAAACTCATGGAGTTAGGTGGCGATGAAAAGAAAATTGTCGTTCACCACATGGGGATTGATTGCGATCAATTTACCTTTCAACCACGTCAATCCAGCGATCGCGTAGTGCGGGTAATTACTATTGCGCGTCTCGTCGAAAAAAAAGGCGTAGAATATGGAATTCGTGCTGTAGCAAAACTAGCAAAAGATTTTCCCCAAATAGAATATCAAATAGTAGGAGACGGCTGTTTAAAAGAAGAGCTACAGAGTCTAATTCAAGAACTTAAAGTAACCAATAAAGTGAAACTATTAGGTTGGAAACAACAGCAAGAAATTACCGAACTTCTCGCTCAAGCTCACATTTATATGGCTCCCAGCGTTACAAGTAGAAATGGCGATCGAGAAGGTATTCCAGTCTCTTTAATGGAAGCAATGGCTTGTGGAATGCCAATTTTGAGTACCATGCATAGCGGCATTCCCGAACTCGTCGAACATGGTAGATCGGGATTTTTAGTCCCAGAGCGAGATGCGGAGGCTTTAGCTGAAAAATTGAGTTATCTACTAGAAAATCCCGAAATTTGGCAAGAAATGGGGGTAGCAGGTCGAGTCTGTGTGGAACAATACTACAATATCCATCGACTTAACGGACAACTCGTTGATGTCTATCAAAAACTATTAGGTGCTTGAGGACATAACATTTAGCTTTGAAGCAAGAGTAGCGAGAAAAACTTCTGAATCGCGATTAGATATAATTCACCCAGGAAGAAGCAGAGAAATAGCGTGGCGGCGCTGACAATGATTGTCTAGGTTTTATCGGAACAAAGTAATAAAATACACTCAAAAAGATTTATGGCACTCGGACAACAAAGCTTTCTATTACCAGTTCCTACAGGCTCTCTACTCATACCTGAAACTGCGCCAGCCGCTACCTCAGATAGAGACTTTCAGACAAATAGAGGACAAAAAAGCTATTCGGTACGCTTTTCTCTGATAATACCAACATATAACGAAGGAAAAAACATTCGCGTGATCGTCAGCATTCTCACGAATTTGCTCGATCCAGTTTTGCCAGAAGATTATGAATTAATCGTCGTTGACGATGATAGCCCGGATCGGACGTGGGAAATTGCTCAGCGCTTAATGGTAGAGTACCCCCAATTGCGGGTGATGCGACGGACTACGGAAAAGGGACTTTCAACAGCTGTAGTGCGCGGTTGGCAAGCAGCCAATGGAGAGGTTTTAGGCGTAATTGATGGCGACCTACAACACCCACCGCAAGTTTTATTGAAACTCTTAGCTGCAATGAACGATGGTGCAGATTTAGCTGTAGCTAGTCGCCACATTGAAGGTGGGGGAGTGAGTAGCTGGAGTGCGGTACGTCGCTTTTTGTCAAGAGGTGCACAACTATTAGGTTTGGTAATCTTACCGCAAGTCGTGGGGCGCGTGTCTGACCCCATGAGCGGCTATTTTATGGTACAGCGACAAGCGATCGCCGGAGCAGCTCTCAGTCCTGTAGGCTACAAAATTTTGATTGAAGTTTTGGGACGGGGAGACATTAAAGAAATTGCCGAAGTTGGTTACGTTTTCCAAGAACGGCGCGAAGGCGAAAGCAAAGTTACGTGGAAGCAGTATGTAGACTACATCAAGCACTTGATCGGACTGCGAGTTTCGCGAGGACGGATCGGCAGAATTCGACAAAAAATTAATTTCCCGATTGGCAGATTTATCCGCTTCGGTGCGGTTGGTTTTAGCGGGGTATTTGTCGATATGGCAGTTTTATATCTCCTCCACGATCAGAGTGGATTGGGGTGGGGGTTGACGCGCAGTAAAGCGATCGCGGCGGAAGCTGCTATTATCAATAACTTTTTCTGGAACGATGCTTGGACGTTCAGCGATATGTCCCGACAGCAACGCGGTTGGCGCAAGCGGATCAAGCGGTTGTTGAAATTTAATATCGTCTGCTTGATGGGTTTAGTATTGAATATCCTATTATTGAATGTCCTGTACAACACTTTGCACGTCCACTATCAAATTGCCAATCTTCTCGCGATCACGATCGTCACGTTCTGGAACTTCTGGATCAACCTCAAACTCAGCTGGCGCGTCACGGAAAGTGATAACTAGAGGCTAGAGGCTAGGTAAGAATAAGGGACAAGGGGGACAAGGGGGACAAGGGGGACAAGCGAGACAAGGGGGACAAGGGAGACAAGGGGGACAAGGGGGACAAGAGAGACAAGCGAGACAAGGGGGACAAGGGAGACAAGGGAGACTTCGCTAACTACCAACTACCAATTACCAATTACCAATTACCACTATTGCCATGTCTCGCCCAATTTACTTAGATTGCCACTCGACTACGCCGCTAGATGAAAGAGTTTTGCAGGCGATGTTGCCATATTTTCGGGAGCATTTTGGTAATCCATCGAGTAACAGCCACGCTTACGGCTGGGAAGCAGAGGCGGCGGTGAGACAAGCAAGGGAAATCTTGGCAGAGGCGATCGCGGCTACGCCAGAAGAAATTGTCTTTACGAGTGGAGCGACGGAAGCAAATAATTTAGCCATTAAAGGGGTGGCTGAGGCTTATTTTCAGAAAGGACGGCACATTATTACGCTAGCAACAGAGCATAATGCTGTTATCGACCCTAGCGAATATTTGCGATCGCTCGGTTTTGAAGTCACTTTTTTACCCGTGCAAATAGATGGGTTGATCGATCTAGAGAAATTAGAACAGGCTTTTCGTCCCGATACGATTTTAGTCTCGGTGATGGCAGCAAACAATGAAATTGGTGTATTGCAACCCTTGGCAGAGATTGGGAAAATGTGTCGCGATCGCCAAGTTTTATTTCATACTGATGCAGCGCAGGCGATCGGCAAAATTCCGCTCGACGTGCAGGCGATGCAGATCGATTTAATGTCGCTGACGGCGCACAAAGTTCATGGACCAAAAGGGATTGGTGCTTTGTACGTGCGACGGCGCAATCCTAGAGTCCAACTAGCACCACAGCTACACGGCGGCGGACAAGAACGGGGAATGCGTTCTGGGACTTTGTATACGCCGCAGATTGTTGGTTTTGGTCAAGCAGTCGCGATCGCTTTGGCAGAACGGGAGACAGAGGCAAAGCGCCAAATTCAATTGCGCGATCGGCTGTGGCAAAAGTTAAGCCAATTAGACGGGGTGTATTTAAACGGACATCCCAGCCAAAGGTTGCCTGGTAATTTAAACATTAGCGTCGAAGGAGTTGACGGTACTGCCCTACACTTGGGGTTACAGCCTGTTGTAGCGGTGTCTTCCGGCGCGGCTTGTTCTTCTGCCAAAACAGCCCCCTCTCACGTTTTACTCGCCTTGGGGCGCTTGGAAAAGCTAGCTTATGCCTCAATTCGATTTGGGATTGGGCGGTTTAATACTACAGAGGAGATCGATCGCGTAGCAGAACATGTTGTGGCGACAATCTCTAGCCTGCGGCGACAAAAGCAGTTATCAGCGATCGGCGATCGGTGAACAGTTAACAGTTATTGGTAAAGATGAATAGGAAAAAAAGACAAGCCACGGGCGATAATTGACTTCAAACTGTGGTGTGTTTGAACGTGGTGTGTTTGAACGTGGTGTGTTTGAACAATGGAAATGGATAGCGGACGACCTATCGGTGTAGATTTGTTTGCAGGTGTTGGTGGGATGACGCTTGGTTTTGAACAAGCAGGTTTTGATGTCCTGGCAGCTGTGGAAATCGATCCGATCCATTGTGCAACCCATCAGTTTAATTTTCCGTTTTGCAAGGTTTTATGTCAGAGTGTCACCGAAACTACAAGTACGGAAGTTAGAAGTTGTTCGGCAATAGGCGATCGCGATATTGATGTTGTATTCGGCGGTTCACCCTGTCAGGGATTTTCGTTAATCGGCAAACGCGCTTTAGACGATCCGCGTAATGCATTGGTACATCACTTTTTGCGATTGGTACTAGAGCTAAAACCAAAATATTTCGTATTTGAAAACGTACCAGGATTAACTATTGGCAATCATCGCCAATTTCTCTCAGAATTAATTGCAGCTTTTGGCGCTGGTGGATACGAAGTTAAAACAGATTATCGAGTTTTAAATGCGGCAAACTATGGTGTACCTCAAGATCGAGCCAGATTATTTCTGCTTGGCTGTCGTTACGGTTTACCTCTGCCTGAATATCCTCAACCGATAACGAAACCCTCGCTCTCTCGCAAGTCAAAATATATTTTAAATTTACCTCATTTAAAACCAACTCCCACAATTTGGGATGCCCTGTGCGACCTTCCAGTAGTAGAAATGTATCCAGAATTATTTCAGCAAGATTGGACGATCGTTGAGTACGGTAAACCCAGTCATTATAGTAGTAAAATGCGTAGTATTTTTGCTAACAATGATAACTATGCTGGCGATCGCCACTTCGATCTGCGCTTATTAACTTCTAGTTTGAGAACTCGACACGGTGACAATTCTATTGCTAGATTTGCTACTACCAATTGGGGGGAAGTAGAGCCAATCAGTCACTTTTATAAACTTGCACCTGAAGGTATTTGCAATACTTTAAGAGCTGGGACGGCGAGTAATTTGGGTGCTTTTACGTCACCCCGCCCGATTCATCCCTACAAGCCCAGATGTATTACTGTTAGAGAAGCTGCCCGATTGCATTCCTATCCCGACTGGTTTCGATTTCATCAGACGAAATGGCATGGTTTTCGCCAAGTGGGAAATTCTGTTCCACCGCTTTTAGCTCAAGCAATTGCTAGAGAAATTCTCCGCGTTTTAGGAATAGTTCCAGTTAAACCAAAAGAAACACAACAACTGGGATGCGATCGCCTACTGCAACTCAATATGACTCAAGCAGCGCGAATTTACGGTGTAGCGGCAAATGCGATCGCGCCAAGGTTAAGACAGAAGCGAAGAGAATGAGTGTTGTTTTCGGTATTGTTGACTGGAATTGGTAGGCTATTTGTTTCGCGCTAGCCAAGAGTTATGCGCGATCGTGCCAGTCAAAAACTTTAAATTAAAAAAACTTTAAATAATGTCTCGGAATTCTGATAAAACTTAAAACAGAGGTGACTGAGAGCAGCAGTGATGGTGGCAGCAGCAGACTACCGCGAGATTGACATTGCCCCATTAATCGACCATACCTTGCTGATTCCAACGGCAACACCCGCCCAAGTGGAACAGTGGTGTATGGAAGCAGACAGATTTGGATTTGCCGCAGTATGTATCAACCCTGTCTACGTGCGGCAAGCAGCAGAACTACTCCACGGCAAAAAACCGAAAGTCTGTACGGTGATTGGCTTTCCTACCGGAGCCACGACATCAGCCGTGAAGTTATACGAAGCGCAAGAAGCAGCCGACAGCGGGGCAACTGAATTAGATGTCGTCATCAATTTGGGCTGGCTTAAAGCTGAGAAAACAGAAGCACTACACCGAGAAATAGCCGAAATTTGCGAAGAAACGGGGCAAACAGTCAAAGTTATTTTAGAAACTACCCTTCTGACAGAGGCAGAAAAACGACTTGCCGCAGATATATGTATGGATGCGGGGGCAGCGTTTCTCAAAACAAGTACGGGATGGAATGGGGGTGCAACAGTGGCGGATGTGCGCTTGCTCAAAGAAATTGCTAAGGAACGAGTCGGTATTAAGGCATCGGGAGGAATTCGCACTATAGACCAGGCAATAGAGCTAATATTGGCAGGGGCGACGCGATTGGGTACATCTCGCAGCGTCGATCTACTCCGCCAGCGCGATAACCTGGAAAAAGGCAGTTATCAGCGAACAGTTATCAGTGACTAGTGACTGGTGGCTAGTGAATAGAATTGCTCCCTTGTCTCTTTATCTCCTAACACCTAACTCTTTCCTAGATGAGTCGTACCTACAAAGCCACCGGAATTAATTTAAAGAGTATGCCTTTGGGCGAGGCGGATCGGTTGCTGACGATTTTGACTCAGGAGTTTGGTTTGATCCGAGCTGTTGCGCCTGGGGTGAGAAAGCAAAATTCCAAGATTGGTGGTAGAAGCGGGTTGTTTGTCGTCAACGAACTGTTGATTGCTCAGGGGCGATCGCTCGATAAAATTACTCAAGCTGAGACCATAGAGTCATACCCTGCTCTGAGTCAAGATTTAGGTAAGCTCGCAGCTAGCCAGTATTTGGCAGAAATGGCGATGTGTCAAGCTTTGAGCGAACAACCCCAAACTGAATTATTTTTCTTGCTCAACGAGCATCTCAAACGCCTAGAGCAATTGCCTAAATCTGCGGGATCTTCGACTTTAGCTCACTTATGCCATGCAGCGTTTCATCTGTTGGCTTTGGCAGGGGTTGCGCCTCAAGTTCAAGCTTGTTCTTTAACGGCAAATTCCCTGACTCCAGATTTTTCTACTCCTAACTGGCAAGTAGGATTTAGTACCTCAGCAGGGGGAACGGTAAATTTGTCTGCTTGGGAAAATGCCACGGCTATAGGCAAAAACAGCGATCGCAACAAATCTATAAAATCTGATGATGTTACTAATACCAATATTTTGCCACCCACGGGCAGAGTGGCAGAGGCGATGGGTACGGGTTATCGGGCGATCGCCCACAAACAAGAGAAACTCGTACTCGATCGGCGGATAAATGCCGCAGAACTAGCTTTATTGCAACAACTGTCTCAGGCTAATTTACCTGCGATCGCCGTTCTGGATCGCCATAACTGGCTGTCAATCGAACGCATTTTGCGTCAGTACGTACAGTATCACTTCGGTCGCCCCATTCGGTCAGCTGCCCTGATCGATAGTTATTTTGCTTCCCTGCCGAGTCCTTTAACAGAAGATCATGCAACCGTCTGATTTAGATACAAGAAATACCAAGCCATCCGCTTCTCAGGCTAATTCCCTCAGAAGTCAAGTTGGAGGTCACGCTGCTAATTCGCGGTCTACGCCATCTACGCCCAAATATCTATTTAGTAAAAAGCAAATATCTCATAATTCTGTAGCTGAAAGCACAAATATTCCAGAAAAAACATACACTCAAGAAAAAAGCGAATTTTCTATGGGAGAGGCAGACGACAAGCTGCCAAAAATAGAGCAGTTAAATGAAACTGTCAGAAATGGCGTAATGACAAAAATGCCAGCAAGTCAAGATAGCGCGATCGCCACGGAGTCGGGTGGCTCAAACGGCAGTTCTCAAGAGTATGGAGACGAGCCGCCATCAGATGAGTCACAAGGATTTTTGCCCGTTTTGCGCAACCGCAATTTTCTCTCTTTGTGGAGCGGTCAAGTCTTTTCTCAACTTGCCGATAAAGTTTATTTAGTGATGACGATCGCCATCATTTCCAGTCGCTTTCAAGCCAGCGATCAAAGTATCAGCGGGTGGGTTTCGGCGATTATGATGGCTTTTACCATCCCCGCAGTCTTATTTGGCTCAGTTGCAGGGGTATTTGTCGATCGATGGTCGAAAAAGATTGTACTTGTAGTGACAAACTTGCTACGGGGCGTTTTTGTGTTGTCAGTCCCATTTCTGCTGTGGTTCACGCAAGACTGGCATTCAATTTTTAATTTGCCCGTAGGCTTTGCAATTCTTTTAGGATTATCGTTTGCGATCTCGACACTGACACAGTTCTTTGCTCCAGCCGAACAAGCAGCAATTCCTTTAGTCGTGGAGCGAAGACACTTACTCTCAGCTAACTCGCTTTATACCACGACAATGATGGCTTTGGTGGTTGTGGGATTTGCGGTAGGAGAACCATTACTGGCGATCGCCGATACAATTACCGATCGGATTGGGATCGGTACGGGTATGGGTAAGGAAATCGTTGTTGGCGGGAGTTACGCGATCGCCGGACTGATTTTATTTCTTCTCAAAACTGGCGAGAGCCTACCCGATAGCGATCGAGAACCGCCCCACGTTTTGCAAGATCTACGTGATGGACTCAGCTATCTCAAACATAATCGTCGCGTCCGCAATGCCCTCCTCCAGCTAATCATTCTATTTTCCATCTTTGCCGCTCTAACCGTGCTTGCCGTGCGGCTAGCAGAAGTCATTCCAGGGTTAAAATCTTCTCAATTTGGCTTTTTGTTAGCGGCTGGCGGAGTTGGAATTGCCTCTGGTGCAACTCTCCTCGGTCAATTCGGTCAACGCTTTTCCCACGCTCAATTAAGTTTGTGGGGTTCTGTGGGCGTAGCAGCCTCCTTAGTCGGTCTATCGATGTTCTCCCACCAACTGTGGTTTGCTTTAGCATTGATTGCGCTACTAGGGGCTTGTGCTGCCTTAGTAGCGATCCCCATGCAGACCACAATTCAAAAAGAGACTCCGCCTGACATGCATGGTAAAGTCTTTGGTCTCCAAAATAACGCCATCAATATTGCTTTGTCTCTACCGCTAGCACTGGCTGGTTTAGCAGAGACATTAATTGGTTTACAGGCAGTTTTTCTAAGTTTAGCCGTAATCGCGATCGCAGGAGGTCTCTTAACCTGGTATATTTGCCGTACAGAGACCCAGATTGTTAGTTAGTTATCAACGAGAGGCTTTGGGGGGAATTAAGGGAGCAGGGACGAGCTGGGAGCAGGGAGCAGGGGAAAGAGAGCTGAGGGAGCGATCGGGAACTGAGGGAGCTGAGGGAGAGAATTGACTCACCACACCCCACACCCCACAACGCCAGTTGCTACAACGGGGGAAACCCCCGCACCGCAATGGCTCCCCCACATCCCATACCCCACACCCTACACCTCACACCCGACTCCCAACTCCCTAAGTCTCTTACTAGATCGGAAAATCGAGCCGCAACCGAATGCATATTGCCTGGATTGGAAAAAAATCACCCTTTTGTGGCAATGTTACTTACAGTCGAGAAGTTACTAATGCCTTGCTAGACCGAGGAAATCAGGTTAGTTTTCTTCACTTCACTCAAGAAGAAGAAGAAGCTAAGCGGGATAATTGGCCCGACTGCCCAGAAGTCCCTCTACCTTTCCTCTATAAGTCTCAAGTCTATACAATCCCGACTTTAGGGGCAACAAAGGTTTTAACTCAGTCGCTACGGGAGTTAAAACCAGATTTAGTTCATGCATCTTTAACGCTATCTCCCCTAGATTTCATCCTGCCAGAGATTTGCGAGGAGCTGAACCTACCCCTTATTGCAACTTTCCACACTCCCTATGCTGGTAAAGGGGCAAAACTCGTATCGGGTACTCAATTGCTGGCATATCAACTGTATGCTCCATTTTTAATCAACTACGATCGCGTTATCGTTTTTTCGGAAGTCCAGCGAGAGTTGTTTGCCAAAATGGGTTTGACTGCTGACAAAGTAGCAGTGATCCCCAACGGCGTAGACGTAGAGAAATATAGTCCTGGGACTTCACGTATCAAGCAAGAATTCCACGCCGAACGACTATTCGTCTATCAAGGTCGAATTGCTGCGGAAAAAAATATCGAAGCATTGCTTCGCGCCTGGAAGCAAGCGGATATGAAACCTAGTAGTAAATTGCTTATGGTAGGTGATGGTCCCCTTACCGCTTCTTTACGACCTTTCTACAGCGCAGAATTTGGCATTTACTGGTTAGGATATATTGCCGATGAAAATCGACGGTTGGAGATTTTGCGTGGTAGCGATGTGTTTGTTTTGCCGTCTTTGGTAGAGGGATTGTCAATTTCTTTGTTAGAGGCAATGGCTTGTGGTCTGGCATGTTTAGCTACAAATGTGGGTGCAGATGGGGAAGTGTTAGAGAATGGCGCTGGTGTAGTCCTCACTCCCAGGCGCGTCACGTCACAATTATCAACTCTGCTACCTTTGTTTCAAGATCATCCAGAACTTACCATCTTACTAGGGCAAAAAGCGCGACAGCGAGTATTAGAGCGCTATACCCTGAGTCAGAATATCGACCGGCTAGAGCAGCTTTATGACAGCGTATTGTCACAACGGCAAAGTTCAAAAATTTTCAGTTCTAAGTTTCGCGCTCGACTATAGATAAGACTATAGATAAATTGTAGAGGCGTTCCCGGGAACGCCTCTACAATTTATCTATTCAACCAACCAGCACTTAGAACTACTGTTAAACCTAAAAACGTCACTACCAATGCCCAAGTAACGCGGTTTAGGGTTGTTTCGGCGCTTTTGGTACTGCTAAATAACTGTGCCTGACCGCCGATTGCACCGATCTCATCACCTTTAGGACTGTGCAGTAATACCAAAACAATCAAACCCACGGCAGAGAATGCCCAGATAGCTTCAAGAACTGTAGTAACTGTCATAGTGCGAATTAGCTCGGATAGCGCAAAAAAAGTGTAGCTTACTTGCTTACTTATTTAACTTTACCAGCCCATTCTGACAGGAGTACGGGAAGATTGTACTTCATACATAGCTGGGGCGATTAAAGATTGACCAGTCATCTCGGCTGGTTGTGGCAGTTGCAAGATTTCTAGAATTGTCGGTGCGAGATCGGCAAGCTTGCCATCACTTCTGAGCGTTACTTCTGTACCGTAACCGGGGATCTTTGCTTTTTCACCTTCAATTAAAATGAAGGGGACTGGATTAGTCGTGTGTGCCGTCCAAGGATTTCCCTGTTCGTCGCGGAGGGATTCAGCATTACCGTGATCGGCTGTGACTAATGCCGTGCCTCCTACTTGAGCGATCGCCTCCAATAACCGTCCCAAGCATCGATCGACAGTTTCAACTGCTTCTACAGTCGCACCTATATCACCTGTATGACCTACCATATCAGGGTTGGCATAGTTCATGACTACCAGGGAGTAAACTTGTTGCTTTATTGCAGCGATCGCTACATCAGTCACCGCCTCAGCGGACATGGCTGGCGCTTTGTCGTAAGTCGCTACCATCGGACTCATCACCATTTCCCGATCTTCACCTGCAAATGGGTCTTCTAAGCCGCCATTGAAGAAGTAAGTGACATGGGCGTATTTTTCTGTCTCTGCGGTGCGAAACTGCTTGAGTCCATGCTGGGAGATGACTTCGCCTAAAATGTTATCGAGATTCTGCGGCTCAAAAGCGATGGGGACGGAAAGTTCGGAGTCGTATTGCGTAAACGTGAGAAATGATAAAGGCTCGATCTGCTGCCGTTCAAAGCCGTCAAAGTCTGGCTTGACAAAAGCATAAGTGAGCTGTCTGGCGCGATCGGGGCGAAAATTGTAAAAGACTACGCCATCACCTGGGTCTACCGCTCCCGGAGCGATGCGGGTAGGGATGACAAATTCATCAGTGACTCCCTCATCGTAGGAAGCTTGTAAGACCTCAACTGCCGATCGCCCGTCGCCTACACCGTCTTGAGTCATCACATCGTAAGCACGTTTAACGCGATCCCAACGGCGATCGCGATCCATTGCATAGTAACGACCGCTTAGAGTGACGATCTGACCAACACCAATTGAATCTGCGTGTTCTTGAATCTGTTTGAGAGCTTCCACGCCTTCTGTAGGTGTTGTATCGCGTCCATCCGTAATTGCATGGATGCATACTTGAGCGATCTCTTGCGCCTTTGCTAAGTCTAGCAATCCTAACAAGTGGCTTAAATGAGAGTGTACCCCACCTTCCGAGCATAAGCCGATTAGGTGCAGTTTACCATTTCTGTTTTTGACTTCTCGGCATAACTGAGCGATCGCGACGTTTTGCCCAATTGAACCATCTTCGACCGCGTCTGTAATTCTAACCAATTCTTGCGGTACAACTCGCCCTGCACCAATATTCAGGTGTCCGACTTCCGAGTTGCCCATTTGACCCTCTGGCAACCCTACTGCTTTGCCTGAAGTGCGAATTAGAGTTCTTGGATAGACTGCCCAGAGGCTATCCATTACAGGAGTTTTTGCAGATGAAATCGCGTTACCGTCTGCTGCCTCGCGATAACCCCATCCGTCTAATATCACTAGCACCACGGGAGCAACAGGTGCTTGGGTCATACGATGTTACCCTTTACTTTTGTTAACTCACCCGTCATGATACCACTACCGATCGTCTCTGCAAGGGTTTTTTTGCTGATTTTGTCATTTTCTCTACTATATCTTTCAGCTTTTCTAATGGGGATCGCCTTCTGGAAGGGGTGAGGAGTGAGGAGTGAGGAGTGAGGGAATTTTGGATTTTGGATTGTAATTCCGAATGCTCCCTTGTCTCCCTTGTCTCCCTTGTCTTTTTTTCTAACCCCTACTCCCTTTCTTAGCGGCAGCTTTAGCGGCTTTGGCGGCTTTTTTAGCAGCTTGCTCGGCAGCAATCGCAGCTTGTCTTTCCTGTTCTCGTTCTTCTGCTAATTTATTTTGGTAGTAATGGTAATCTCCCAAATAAACTCGAAATTCTCCATCGCGAATTTCAATAATTTTGTTGGCAACTTGAGAGATGAAGTAGCGATCGTGAGAAACGATCAGTACCGTACCATCGTAGTTTTGAATTGCTTCTTCCAGCATTTCTTTCGCTGGAATATCTAAATGATTTGTTGGCTCGTCTAAAATCAATAAATTTGCTGGACGTAACAGCATTTTTGCTAAGGCAAGACGGGCTTTTTCGCCTCCACTTAAGGCTGCAACTTTTTTAAATACCGTGTCCCCGCTAAATAAAAATCTTCCTAACAACGTGCGAACTTCTTCATTCGTCCAGTCGGGAACTTCATCATGGATTGTTTCCATGACGGTTTTGTTTAAATCTAAGGCTTCTGCTTGATTCTGCTCAAAATAGCTGGGAATCACGTTATGAGCGCCCAGTTCGACTACTCCTTCTGTCGGTTCCTCCATTCCCGTAATCAGACGCAGTAATGTAGATTTACCCGCACCATTGGGACCGAGAAAAGCAATGCGATCGCCTCTTTCTATTAAGAGGTTTCCACCTAAAAATAAGATTTTGTCGTCGTATATATGGGTTAAATCTTGAATTTTCACCACTTCTCGTCCGCTACGGGGTGCGGGTGGAAAGCGAAAATGCAGGGTTTTTAAGTCAGATATCGGTGCTTCGACACGCTCGATTTTATCTAATTGTTTTTCGCGGCTTTTTGCTTGTGTACTGCGAGTAGCACTAGCTCTGAATTTATCGACAAAGGCTTGCTGTTTGTCAAGTTCTTTCTGTTGCCGTTCGTATGCACTTTGTTGTGCTTCCTTAGCTTCAAATTTTTGTTGTAGATAAATCGAATAGTTACCTAAATATGTGGTGGAAACCCCTCTTTCAGTTTCGACAATTTGAGTGCAAAGACGATCGAGAAATTCGCGATCGTGAGAAACAATTACCATCGGTGTAATTAACCCTTTCAGGTAATTTTCCAACCACTCAATAGTTTCTAAATCTAAATGGTTAGTTGGCTCGTCTAGCAGTAATAAATCGGGCTTTTGTAGTAAAATCTTTCCCAAACTCATTCGCATCTGCCAACCGCCACTAAAAGCGCTGACAAGGCGATCGCCATCTCCTGGTTCAAATCCCAGCTCTGGCAAGATTTTATCGATTTGCGCCTCCAAGCTGTAACCATCCAAAGCTTCAAACTGGCGCTGGAAGCGATCCATTTGTCGCAGAAGTTTATCTAATTCTTCGGGTGTTGCGGTTTCTAACTGATGTTGTACGTTTGTCAAACTTTCATGAACTTCGTTTGCCTCAACAAAGGCACGCCAGAATTCTTCCTTTACAGTACGAGTTGGATCTACTTCAAATTCTTGGGTTAAGTATGCTATGTGTAAACTAGCAGGACGAATCACCTCTCCAGTGGTTGGCTCAATCTCTCCAGCAATTATTTTCAGTTGGGTAGACTTGCCTGCTCCGTTGACACCTACTAAACCGATGCGATCGCCTGCTTTGACTTCCCAATTCACATCTTTGAGGACTTCACCAGTAGGATAAATTTTACTAATGTGTTCCAGTCGCAGCATTCATTATCTCCAGGGGCGATCGCTTCATCGACATCGTAACAAAATTTAATGGCGAAATGTAGGGTACGTTCTTCAAGACAGGGGAAAGATTTTGAGAATCTTAATTTCTGGGTTGAAGTCACCTAAGATGACTAACATGATTGACGCGCAGCCCTCACACCTCTATATTGAATTATCTTCATTAGGCTGTTGGTACGCAAATTCGGTGCATCAAATTGATTCAAACAAGGAATAACAAATGAGCTTGTATGATGAGACAATTTCCAAAATTCTCCAACTGCCAGAACCGCTTGTTAAGGAAGTAAGTCATTTTGTAGACTCTTTGCGACTAGACAAAGATAACACTCGCTCGGCTTTATGGATGCAATCTACGGAAGCATTGAAAATTAGCACTTCAGATTTATCAGATTATTCAAGGAATCCAGAAGAGTACGAAACACGTTTGGCGCGGGGAGAGATTCAGCAGTAGTTTGTGGTTGGTTGGATGGGGAGGAGGCGATCGCTCTACTTGGGTTCGTGGTAGCGATCGGAATTTCCAACGTCAAATTTATTCGTGTTGGTAATAAATCAGTTAGGGCGCATAGATGTAGGGGCGCATAAATGATGTAGGGGCGCACAGCTGTGCGCCCCTACAAGATCTGTATTATTTCAAAATATCCATCGTGCGTCCATACAAAATCTGTATTATTTCAATATGTATATCAAAATGTCCATTTGTGATTTGGATCGTCTAGCGCCGCTTTTACTGAAGCTAAATTAGCAAGTTCTTTAAATGGGCTAGATTTAGCTATTTCTGTAATTGAATGTAAGGCTACTTCTAGTTCCTCGTTATTACCTGTTATAATCGCGCGATCGACTACATTGAACAAAGCCCGAAAATTTTCTGCTCGTTCGTCAAACGAGCGATTGAGATATCCTATCAATATTTCTCGTTGAGCGTTAATTTTCGCGATAGTAGTTTTTTCCCACGCCTCAATTTCACGCCGCTTTGTCTGCTCTTGTTCGGTAATTTCTTTGTAGTTTATATACGCTGAAACCGCTGTCCCTATAAACGTCGTTCTCTCCCAAGCTGTAATTTCACGCCGCCTAATTTCTTGTTGTTCTGTAACTTGCTGATAATCTGAAACAATGCTAGATAAACATTGTGCTGCTTCAAGCGCAGTTAATACTGCGCCAATATATTGCAAAGGCATTTTTACTAAACTCCTAGATAACGGTACTTAGCGTGGACAGTCACGGCATCCTGATTCAATAGTCCTTTTTTGTCTAAAATAGGTGTTTTTATAATTTCTGTAAGTGCTTTTATTAAAAGCCCTAGCTGCTGAAATTTACAAGCATCCCTATCTTTGTTAAATGATGGCATTGATTCAAGTTCATTAAGACCAAAAACAGCTCGATCGTTAAGCAATTTAACTAAATGCCTTAATTCAAAAATTTGCCGTTTTACTTGTTGCACGAAATCTCTAGCTGCTTCAATTTTGGCAATTTCAGTATTAACTTTGGCTTCATACTCTCGTGCTTTTGTTAAAGCTTCCTCACCCTTACCAGCAAGCTGAAAACCGATAATAGATAAAGCAGAACCGAGCGTAATTCCTCCTAGAACAAGATTTCCAGCCGCCATACTACCGCTACCTAACCATGTCATTGTTGCGTCCCATGCAGCAACACCACTCAATTGAGAAATACCTACTTCAGTAGCCCACAAACCAAAAAATCTTGTAACCGTAACAGTTCCAACAGATCTTGCGATTGTAATTGTCCCAGAACTTACTGCTGCACCTGTAACTGCTGCTGATAAACCGCCTTTAACCCACTCTTCAGCCTCTATAGCCATAACTTGATACTGTTTGAGCTGCTGAATTGAAATTTCTAGTCCTTCTAAAATCTGCCGATCGCTTTGCGAAGCTTGCTGACCAATTCGCCGCTCGATAAAATCAACAAAACGTCCAACTGTGCGCATTTTGATATCAATCTGAAGTTGACTGTACTCCTCTGCTATCTGGTTAGCAGTTTCCCAGTCTGCTTGCAATTGACTAACTTTACTTTTGTAGCGTTTTTGAGCGCGTTCACCAATTTTTTTTGCTAGATCCATATCAGCCATACCTGCGACACACGCAAGCCCACCAAAAGCTGTAGTACCTAAAGCAATAGCACCAAGAATAATTGGAATCACAAAGACTCCTATTTTTATTTATATACAACTAGGCGCACAACTGTGCGCTCCTACAAATATGTTCTGCGTACTGCTAAGAATCACTAAATATCTTCTTAATTTACATGCTAATAATTTATAAAATTTGAGCTTTGAATGAAGGTAATTAAAAGCTTATATAAAGTCGAGCGATCGAGATTATGTTTAATAAATTACTGCGGGCATATTGTAGGGGCGCACAGATGTGCGCCCCTACAAGCCATGTATTACATCCAATGAAAAAAGCTAACAATGACCTCGTATAATTCCAAAATTCATCGCCGTCAGTCTATTCGTTTACGTGGTTATGATTATTCTCAAGCAGGTGCTTACTTTATCACCATTTGTACCTACCAAAAAGAATGTATATTTGGCGAAGTTGTGAATTGTCAAATGCACTTGAATAAAGTTGGATGTATAGTAGCTGAAGAATAGTTGCGATCGCCCACAATTCGACCAGGAATTGAATTAGATGAATGGGTTATCATGCCTAATCACATACACGCGATCGTTGTATTCACCTCTTCTGTAGGAATATCAGATCTAGGAGGGGCGCACAGCTGTACGCCCCTACCCGATGACACATCTCTACAAAAGATGCTATGTCGGAAACCGCGTTCTCTATCGTCATTGATTGCTGGGTTTAAGTCAGCTACTACTAAACGGATCAACGAAATACGTCAGACTCAAACAATACCTGTCTGGCAGCGAAATTATTATGAACAAATTATTCGAGATGAAGCATCTCTAAATAAAATTCAGCAATACATTATAAATAATCCTTCTAATTGGCTCTACGACTCAGAAAATCTAGGTAATCCTGCTTCACAGTAATATAGCTATTTTCTATTGTATGAAATATCAGATCTGTAGGGGCGCACAGCTGTACGTCCCTACAAATATATGGTAATCAAAAGAAAATTGATAAAGATTGCGATCGCACTTCCTCCCTCCACAAATTCCAAAGCGCGATCGCATTTTCCCACCACGGGGAGCTTCTGTGGCAAAGTCTCACATACCAAAAAAATTAACCCTCCCTAAACTTAGGAAGGATTATGCAATCATATTTTACCCTACCAAACCAAGCGCGATCGCCTTCTTAAGCACCCGCACTCGATGCAGCTAACTCTGCTAACTGTTCCTGCTGATCCTGGGCGATACAATCTTGAATAATTGTTTCTATGTCACCTTCTAGGACTGGGTTCAGAGAATAATTCTGTCCCAAACGATGATCTGTGACCCGATTATCTTTGTAGTTGTAGGTGCGAATCTTCTCCGATCGCGAACCCGTTCCAACTTGCGATCGCCGCATGGAAGTAACAGCTTCTTGTTGTTCCCGCAGCTTCATTTCGTACAATTTAGCTCGCAAGATTTGCATTGCCCGTTCTTTGTTTTGTAACTGGCTGCGTTCTTCCGTACAGAAAATCCGAATTCCCGTTGGTTTGTGGAATAAGTCTACCGCTGTCTCCACCTTGTTAACATTTTGACCGCCAGCACCGCCAGAACGAGCTGTTTTCATTTCAATCTCAGTCGGATCGATGTGAATTTCAACGTCATCCACTTCTGGCATCACCGCGACAGTAGCAGTAGATGTGTGAACTCGTCCCCCTGCTTCCGTGACTGGTACGCGCTGAACGCGGTGAACCCCTGCTTCAAACTTGAGTTTGCTGTAGACAGAATCGCCCTGAATTTCTAGCACTGCTTCTTTAAATCCGCCCATTTCTGCCAGAGATTCGCTCACTAGCTTGACGCGCCAGTTTTGAGTTTCGGCATAGCGGGAATACATTCTAATTAAATCTCCAGCCCAGATACTTGCTTCATCGCCACCAGTACCTGCCCGAATTTCTAACATAATATTCTTGTCATCGTTCGGGTCGCGGGGTAGCAGCAAAACCTTCAAGCGCGTTTCTAGCTGTTCCAACTGCGCTTCTAATTCCTGCACCTCCAAAGCTGCCATTTCCTGCAACTCTGGATCGCTAGCTGCTTCTTTTAAAACTTGACGCGCTCCTTTAAGCTCTTCCTGAGCGGTTTTCCAAGTTTCATAAGTATTGACGACTTCTTCAAAAGAAGAACGAGCCTTCGCGACCCGATGCATCTCTACCGGATCGGTAGCAATATCTGGGTCGGCAAGGCGACGAGTCAATTCATTGTAGGTTTGCTCGACTGATTTGAGCTTATTTAGCAGGTAAGGTTCCGCCATAATTGCGATCGCTCAGCAAATAGTAGATTGGGTCATATACGAAAATTTTAGACTTCAGATTTTTCTAACTTAAATCCAAAATCTAAAATCCAAAATTGAACTGACCGCGCTACTTCTTCTTGGGCTTTCCTTCTGTATTGCCTGCTTGGGAGGAATCCATCATGCCGTATTTTCTCAAGAAGCGTTCTACGCGCCCTTCAGTATCGATAATCTTTTGAGTTCCAGTATAGAACGGGTGATTGCCAGACCAGACATCAACGTGGAGTTCTGGCTTGGTCGAACCAACAGTCATTACTAGTTCCCCGTTGCAGTAAACCTTAGCTTCGGGATACCACTGCGGATGAATATCTGGTTTTGCCATCTTTTTTTCCTATTTTTCTAATCTTATTGTAGCTTTTGGCTGGTAATAGCTAGTAAGTAATAGGCAACTACCAATTACCCATTACCAATTACCCATTACCAATTTATCGCTTCGAGAATTGAGGAGCTTTCCGTGCTTTATGTAAGCCGTATTTCTTCCGTTCTTTAGCTCTGGGATCGCGAGTTAAATAACCCTCTTTCTTCAGATGCAAGCGATTTTCTGGCTCCAATTGACAAAGGGCGCGGGCAACTCCTAAACGAATTGAATCGGCTTGTCCGGTTAAGCCGCCGCCGTGAGCGTTTACGAGAATGTCGTATTCGTTCTCTAGACCTAGCGTCTCTAGAGGTGCTTTAGCGGCTGCAAGGTAGCTGGCATTGAATTGAAAATATAAGTCGCCAGCTTTACCATTGACGACGAGTTGACCGTTACCTGGAACTAGACGAACTCTAGCTACAGACGCTTTGCGTCGTCCTGTACCCCAGTACATGACTCGCCCGTTAGTGGCAGGGGTTTGTGTTGCTTGCATTACTTGTCTCCTGGGATGGTTTGAATTTTAATTGCTTCTGGTTTCTGTGCTTGATGGGGATGTTCTGCACCAGCGTAGACTTTGAGCTTAGTAAAGAGTTGTCTGCCCAAGCTATTTTTTGGCAGCATACCTTTAACAGCTTGTTCTACAATGCGCTCTGGTATCCGTGCTTGAAGTTGAGCAAAGGTTTCGGTTTTCATTCCGCCAGGTCTTCCAGAATGACGGCGGTAAACTTTTTGACTGCGTTTTTTCCCTGTAACTTTGATCTTCTCAGCGTTAACAACGATGACAAAATCACCAGTATCCATATGTGGAGTAAATTCTGGCTTATTTTTGCCTCGCAAAATATTAGCAATTTCAGTGGCGAGCCTGCCTAAACGCTGGTCAGCGGCATCGACCAGATACCACTGCTGATTAATCGTATCTTGAGGGGGGATGTAGGTTTTGGTCATGGTGGTTTTACTATCCTGAAATAATCTACTGGAATATTTACCCTAAAATAATTTACTTGAAATAATTTGGGTTCATGTTTGTGCGGCAGCCTGAGAAAGTAGAGCAGATGCTATACAGGATGGAGTAGAAATCGGCTCTGTCTGTTCTGTTGGGGCAGCGGTTACATCTGGTAAGAAAAACTGGGGTTGCGTATCATACCAAACTTCAGCAGGAAAAGGAAATTCAGTATAGCCAACTCGCAGCAGGCACAAGCCAGCAGCAGGGGCGGCGTACTTGACTTCGGCGCGGCGTTGCTGCTGCCAAATCTCGGTAAAATTGGCTAGCGATCGCTGTCCGCTACCCACTTGAACCAGCAATCCCAGTAATAACCGCACCATGCCGTACAAAAAGCCATTTGCCTGCAATTCAATTTGCACGAACGAACCTTGACGATGGCATTCCGCTGCTTGTACTTCTACCCAAGAATGAGCGCGACTAGAACCCGCCCGATGAAAAGCTGCTAAATGGTGGTTGCCGAGTAGAGGTTTTAATGCTGCTTGAATTAATGATTCATCTAGAGGTACGTGATAATAGTGCCAGCTAAAAGCTTTGGCAAACAAATTCGGTCGGGGGTCGGTGTAGAGAGTGTAGCGATAGCGCCGCCACTTAGCAGAAAAGCGGGCGTGCCAATCCAAGCTCACCTCAGCCGAAGCGCGAATTAAGATATCTTCTGGCAGACGACTGTTGAGAATTGCTGCCCAGCGATGAGCTGGAATCGGACAATCAACTACATCAAAGTGAGCGACTTGGGCAGCAGCATGAACCCCAGCATCCGTTCTGCCTGCTCCATGAATGACAATTGGATAACCCAAGACCTTGGCGATCGCAGTTTCTATTTCTTCCTGAACCGTACGCTGCTGCGGCTGTCGCTGCCATCCATGAAAACGAGTACCCAGGTATTGAATTACCAGGGCGACTCTACTTGTCAATTCAGGTTGCCGAACAGCCATTTCCAAAGCGCCACAGTATTTTAAACGAGTTCGATAATTGCCATTTCTGCGTTGTCGCCCCGACGGCGTATCGTTTGTAAAACGCGAGTGTAACCACCAGCGCGGCTACCATAGCGATCGGGGACTTGCTCGAAGAGAGCGTGTACGAGTTGCTTATCGTAGATATATCCCATAGCTTGACGACGAGCTGCTAAAGAGCCGTCTTTAGCTAGGGTAATCATTTTTTCTGCTTCAGACTGTACGACCTTTGCTCTTACTTTAGTCGTGGTAATTCGTCCGTGTCTGAGTAGTTCGGTGGTCAGCGCTCTTAGTAGGGCGCGGCGTTGGTCTGCTGGTTTACTAAGTTTTTTAATGCTATTGCGGTGACGCATGATCGTAAAAGGATGTAGGGTCGGGGGTGAAGGATGGATTGCTACATCCTTCTTTCAAAGAGTATTTCAGGTAGGTTTAGAAGATTTTTCGTGCGGCAAGGTAATGCCTAGACGCTTCTGCAAGGCTTCGATCACTTCCTCTGCGGACTTCTGACCGAAGTTCTTAATTTCTAGTAGATCTTCTTGGGTGTAGTCTAGTAAGTCAGCTACCGAATTCACCTGCGCTCGTTTGAGACAGTTGTAAGCCCTAACGGAAAGTTGCAGTTCTTCAATTGGAATCTGACTAGTCGGGTCTTCGTCGGCGGGAATTTCGTCTTTCATCGCCGCCAGCGAGATGTCTTTTAAGGGTGTGAACAGGTCAACGAGAATATTTGCGGCAGAAGAAAGGGCTTCTTGCGGTGTTAGGCTACCATTTGTCCAAATTTCCATAATCAACCGATCTTTTTGCAGCGAGCCGTCTACCCGCGCATCTTCAACGCTGTAGTTGACCTTACGAACTGGCATAAAGATCGAGTCAATTTGCAGGTAATCGATGGACGTAGCTTCGTCGCGCCCTCGTTCGACCGTGCGATAGCCCTTTCCCCGTTCGACCCGAAATTCCATTTCTAATTTCGCCCCGTCTGCTAGGGTAGCTACGTACTGATTGGGGTCGATAATTTCTACTTCTGCTGGTAGATCGAAATGAGCCGCAGTAACTGTAGTAGCCCCGTGGACGAGCAATCGACCGGTTACGGCTTGCGAGGAGTGGCTTCTGAGGACGATTTCTTTCATCTGCATCAGAATTTCCATTACGTCCTCGCGCACGCCAGGAATTGTAGCAAATTCATGGCTTACTCCTGCAATTCGGACGGCTGTGACTGCTGTACCTTCTAGATTAGAGAGTAAAATTCGCCTTAAGGCGTTACCTACTGTCGTTCCTTGACCGCGATCGAGAGGTTCCAAGACGAACTTACTATATTGACTCCGATTCTCCTGCGTAATAGACTCAACACATTCGATTTGAAATTGCGCCACGGAGTAACCTCCCCTATTGTTAGCTCCTATAAATTGGCATAGCAACCGCTTGCCTGAATTACATGCCTGAATTTTTTTACCTGAATTTCTGACTTGATTTATCCGTTCCGCCGTTTCAGTTTCTAGCTGACTTTTGGGACAAGATAACGCGATCGCCCACTGGACGAACGCGCAGGTTGCAGAAATTTCCACATCTTTTTGGACATTTGAGTTTACACTCGGCGGCGTTTGGGCGGACGACAGCCATTATGTGGAATAGGCGTGATGTCGCGAATTAGAGTAATTTCTAATCCCGCCCCTTGCAGCGCTCTAATTGCTGTTTCTCTGCCTGCTCCAGGTCCGCTGACCATGACTTCGATCTGACGCATACCTTGGTCAACTGCGCGTCGTGCAGCACTTTCAGCGGCAGTCTGCGCGGCAAAAGGAGTGCCTTTCTTCGCTCCCTTAAAGCCGCTAGAACCAGCCGATGCCCACGAAATCGCATCGCCATTTTGATCTGTAATGGTGACTATGCTGTTGTTGAATGTGGATTGGATGTATGCCATGCCATTTGGTACGTTGCGTTTTTGCTTTTTCGTACCGCTTTTCTTAATTGGTCGCGCCATAGGGTTACGATCGGTTTAATTTTGCTCTACTCAATTCAAAAATGCTCTATATTGCTAGGAAGTTATTTATTTCCCTGGAGCCTTTTTCTTCCCTGCTACCGTTTGTCGTCTGCCTCGACGGGTACGAGCATTGGTACGAGTGCGTTGTCCTCTAACGGGTAAGCCCATCCGATGACGACGACCCCGATACGTACCAATATCGATCAGGCGCTTGATGTTCATCGTCTCCAAACGCCTTAAATCTCCTTCAACTTGATAGTTTGCTTCTATCTCGTTTCTCAGAGCTGCTACATCGGCATCGCCGAGATCTTTGACGCGGGTATCTGGGTTGACACCTGTAGTCGCCAAAATTTCTTTCGATCTCGTTAAGCCGATCCCATAAATATAGGTCAGACCGATCTCAATCCGCTTATCTCGCGGAAGGTCTACACCAGATATCCGTGCCACGCTGTTTCTCCCTAGTCTTGCTTTGCTGCAACAATATTCACTCTTTCATGGTGTTAACTGAGACACCATATGGCGACGATCGCCGCCAATCATTTTATAGTTAGCCTTGACGTTGCTTGTGTTTCGGGTTAGAACAAATAACCATTACCCTACCTTTACGGCGGATAACGTTACACTTTTCACAAATTCTTTTTACAGAAGCTCTAACTTTCATGACTTTTACATTACAAACTCTATATTATAATACTACGATTGGATTTTCCGCAAGAGTTTAGCACTCCTACTGAGTTTTCGGACTTGGATGTTGCTAAAAATTAACTTCAATTATTTTTTGCGCAGTCTATAGGTAATTCTACCTTTAGACAAATCGTATGGCGTGAGTTCGACTTTCACGCGATCGCCAGGTAGAATCTTGATATAGTTACGGCGAATTTTGCCGGAGATGTGGGCGAGTACGTTAAAGCCGTTGTCCAGATCGACGCGAAACATAGCGTTAGGCAGCGATTCTGTCACCGTGCCTTCCATTTCAATTAAATCTTGTTTAGACAACTTGTTGATTCCTCAACTCTACTGATTTTTCTGTGGAATTAGCTCTAGCACTTTTGGACATATTTTTCCACCGTTAATATATCTTATCGAAAATCGGGAGTCGGGAGTCGGGAAGAAGAGAACTGAAGAAGCAGAGGGGCTTCAGGCGCAGAAGGCGCTGCACCGCTCGCTTCAACACAAGAGCGCACCGCGCACCAACTTCTTACCAACTACCAATTACCCACATCCCACAACATCCCCAATAGTTAGCTATGAACTGCTGTTTGCAGGTGAGCCATCACTTCTTCCATCGAGCGATCGCCATCTACTGAAACGAGTTGTTGGCGATTGCGGTAGAAATCAATTAAGGGCGAAGTTTCTTGGTGATAGACTTCCAAGCGACGGCGAATCACTTCTTCAGTGTCGTCAGCTCGTCCTTCTTTTTCTGCCCGTTTCAGCAACCGATCTACAACGATCGCTTCTGGTACTTCTAGATTCACCACTCGCGTAGAACCTTGGTTAAGCTTTTGCAGCAGTTCGTCTAAAAATACTGCTTGGCTGAGCTTGCGAGGAAACCCATCTAGAATCCATCCCGCTTGCGCGTCTGATTGCTGAAGGCGTTCGGCAACGAGATCGTTTACTAGCTGGTCGGGGACGAGTTCGCCTCGGTCGGCATAGCCTTGAGCTTGAATTCCTAAAGGCGTGCGATCGCGCATAGCTTGGCGCAAAATATCACCAGTCGAGATATGAGGGATCTGCCAGGAATTGGCAAGGTGTTTTGCTTGCGTGCCTTTACCTGCTCCTGGCGGTCCCAAAAAAATCAATCGCGGCACTACTTCACCATTCCTTCATAACGCTGGGAGATCACATAGGTTTGAATCTGTTTTGCCGTGTCAATTGCCACACCAACCAGAATCAACAGCGAAGTCGCTCCTAATCCTTGGAAAGTCGGAACTCTAGTAGCACTTTCTACTGCTGTAGGAATAATCGCCACTGCGCCAAGAAAAACAGCTCCCAAAAATGTCAATCGATTTAATACCCGCTCGACGTATTCGCTGGTTGCTTTACCTGGTCTAATTCCTGGAATACTAGAACCCATCTTCTTCAAGTTCTGTGCCAAGTCAACCGGATTCACGATCAACGTGGAGTAGAAATAACTGAAGAAAACAATCATTACGAAGTACACTAGGGCGTAGAGCCAAGGCGTAGAACCGCCAGGACTGATTGCATTGGAGATGTTAATCACGTATTCGTTTTGGGTAAACCTAGCGAGTGAAGCTGGCAGAATTAGGACGGCAGAAGCAAAAATAATTGGCATTACACCGCCTTGATTCAACCGCAAAGGTAGATAGCTACTCCGCTCTAGATAAAGCTTGCGTCCTACTTGACGACGAGCTGAAATAATCGGAATGCGGCGCGTGCCTTCTTGGACGAAGACAATTCCGACAATCATGACTAAAAATACCAGCAACAGAACGATGACTCGTCCGATGGTTTCCCTGCCTCCAGTTTGTGCCAGAGTAATAGTATCGCCCAAAGATTTAGGTAGAGAGGCAACAATGTTGACAAAAATCAACAGTGATGCACCGTTACCGACACCGCGCTCCGTAATCAGTTCCGATGCCCACATGACAAACATCGAACCAGCTGTGAGTGCGATCGCGGTTTCAATCACAAATACTGGTCCTGGGTTAAGGGCAAACGGTCTGATCCAAATTGCTGCAATAAACGTACTTTGTAGAATTGCCCAACCTAAAGCGACGTAGCGGGTGACTTGAGAAATTTGTCGTCTACCTGCCTCACCCTCATTTTTCTGTAAATTCTCTAAAGCTGGAATCGCAGCCGTCAGTAATTGAATTATGATTGAGGCATTAATGTAAGGCAATATTCCTAAGGCGAAAACTCCCAAAGTTGAAAGTCCGCCGCCGGAAAAGATGTCTAAAAAACCGATGACAGCACTATTATTTTGTACGCTTTGAGCGAACTGTTCGCGATTGATTCCTGGTACGGGTAAAAATACACCCAAGCGAGCCAAAATTAACATGCCAATAGTCACGAGCAACCGTCCTCTCAGTCCGGCTGCCTGTGCCATTTGCATGAAAGTTTCTTGAGCTGTTGGGGCTTTATCTCGACTAATCATAAACGGCTACCTTTCTACTGCCATAGGCATTTGCGTTAAATAACTTCAGTGAAAAACTTTGGCTACTTAACGACTTCACAACTCCCGCCAGCTGCTTCTATCTTGCTTTTAGCTGATGCTGTAAAAGCTGCCGCTTGTACCTTGAGAGCAACGTTTAATTCCCCATCTCCCAAAATTTTAAGCGAACCTTTAGCAGCTTTAATTATTCCCGCCTCTTTTAACGAGGACAAGTTTACTTCCGTATCAGCAGGAAGTGAAGACAGCTTGCTTACATTAATCGTAATGTATTCTTTACGATTAATAATTGGAAAGCCTTTCAACTTAGGTAGACGGCGATACAAGGGCTGCTGTCCGCCTTCAAATCCTGGTCTAGTGCCACCACCAGAACGGGCTTTTTGTCCGCGCATCCCTTTGCCGGCACTCGCGCCCTGTCCGGCAGAAACTCCTCGACCGAGACGACGAGCGCGTTTTTTTGAGCCTTTTTGGGGTCTAACGTCAGTTAGTCTCATAACTTTTTTGTTAGTTTGTCATTGGTCATTGGTTATTAGTCATTGGTCATTTGTTTGACGCATGACGATTAGACGATATAGAGCTTTTCTACTGGAATGCCGCGTTCTTCTGCGACTTCAGCAAAAGTGCGGAGTGTAGCAAGGGCATTAACGGCAGCTCTAGCATTATTCAGGGGGTTGTTGGAACCTAGCTGTTTGGCTAGAATATTCCGCACTCCTGCTAATTCCAGTACGGTTCTGACTGCACCCCCCGCAATTACACCCGTTCCAGGTGCGGCTGGACGCATTAAGACTTTTGCGCCGCCACCAGTGCCATTAGTTGGATGGGGAATCGAGTTAGATTTGGTCAATGGAACATCAATGAGATGTTTTTTGCCATCTGCTACGCCTTTTTTCACAGCGCCGATCACATCTCCAGCTTTACCTACTCCGATCCCAACTTGACCGCGCTCGTTACCGACAGCGACAATGGCACGGAAGCTGAGTTTTTTTCCTCCCTTGACGACCTTACTCACCCGCCGGATTTGAATCACCCGCTCTTGAAAAGTTGTTTCTTTTTCTTTAGTGCGATTAGCTTTGCGACGACCTGTTGCCATATTGAGTGCCTCTAAAAATGTTAATTGCTAATTGTTAATCGTTCATTGTTAATTGCCATCAACTATTAACTATTAACTATTAACAAATTAAAAATCTAATCCTGCTTCCCGTGCTGCGTCAGCTAGTGCTTTGACTCGACCGTGGTAGAGGTTTCCGCCTCGGTCAAAGACAACTTGTGATATACCTTTAGCTTTAGCGCGTTGGGCAATTAATTTACCGACTTCCACTGATGCTTCGCACGTTCCTTTAGATTCGAGGGATTTTAAATCTGGGTCTAAAGTAGAAGCAGCTACCAAAGTATGATGTTGGGAATCGTCTATGACTTGAGCGTAGATATGCTGGTGAGAGCGAAACACTGCTAGGCGCGGGCGTTCCGTACTGCCTACGACAACTTTTCTGATCCGACGATGCCGTTTTTCCCTGGATTCTTGACGACTGAGCTTCATAATTACTTCTTACCTGCCTTACCAGCTTTACGTCTGACGGCTTCTCCGGCGTAGCGAACGCCTTTACCTTTGTAGGGTTCGGGCGGGCGCTTGTCGCGAATTTGAGCGGCGACGTTGCCAACTAATTCTTTGTCAAAGCCGCTGACAATGACATTCGTGTTGTTTTCTACTGCAAGTTGGATGCCTTCGGGTGGCTCGATTTGTACGGGATGGCTGTAGCCAAGACTGAGGACTAAGTTGCGTCCTTGAACTTGAGCTCGGTAGCCGACTCCCTGAATTTCTAACCGCTTTTGGAATCCTTGCGAAACTCCATCCACCATATTTGCCACTAGGGTGCGGGATAAACCGTGGAGTTGGCGCGAGAGGCGGGAATCATCTTGCCGTTTGACTAAAATTGTGTCTCCTTCCTGTTCCACCGTAACGGCACTGGGAAGGACGCGAGCGAGTTCCCCTTTAGGACCTTTGACGGCAACGTGGGAGCCGTTAATGGTGACGGTAACCTTGCTGGGGATGGTAATGGGACGTTTGCCGATTCGAGACATGATGAACTCCTTGTTTGTCATTAGTCATTGGTCGTTGGTCATTGGTGAATAGAAATGACAAATAACAAATGACAAGTGACGAATTTACCAGATATAGCAGAGAACTTCGCCACCTAGACCTTGACGGCGGGCTTCGCGATCGGTCATGATGCCGTGCGAGGTGGAGATGATAGCAATGCCAATACCACCTAATACTCGCGGTAATTCTTTTCGGTTGGAGTAAACTCGCAGTCCTGGTCTGCTGACTCTTTTGAGCGCCGTGACGATCGGCTGGCGATTTTTACCCTTGTACTTGAGGGTAACTACCAGATTGCGTTTTACCCCTTCTTGCGCTTCTTCTTCAAACTGGGCGATAAAACCTTCTTCTTGTAAGACTCTGGCAAGGTTGCGAGTCATTTTGGTAGAAGGGATTTTTGTTGTCTGATGCCGCGCCATATTAGCATTGCGGATGCGCGTCAGCATATCAGCAATTGTGTCGTTAGCCGCCATCGTTTCCTCTTGTAGAATTTATTGATCTCGGAAGGGCATACCAAATGCTTTGAGTAAGGCACGACCTTCCTCGTCAGTATTGGCAGTGGTAATGATGGAAATATCCATACCGCGAATTTGGTCGATACTGTCGTATTCGACTTCGGGGAAAATTAGCTGTTCTCTTACGCCAAGGGTGTAGTTACCGCGTCCGTCGAAGCTTTTGGGGCTGATGCCGCGAAAGTCACGAATCCGAGGTAAGGCAAGATTGACAAAGCGATCGAGGAAAGCGTACATGCGATCGCCCCGTAGAGTTACCATAATGCCTACTGGCATCCCCTGACGAATTTTAAAGCCCGCGATCGCTTTTTTTGCTCGCGTGACTACGGGTTTTTGACCTGCGATCGTTGCTAGCTCAGTCAAAGACGATTCCATTGCTTTAGCGTTTTGTGCTGCTTCACCTAAACCTCGGTTTATGGTGATTTTCACTAGCTTGGGGACTTGATGGACGTTTTTGTATTGAAATTGCTCCACCAATTGCGGCACAATTTTCTCTTGGTATATGCTTTTGAGTTTTGACGATGCCATAGTCTTTCCTTGTTTACCCTGGTCTTGGTCAGGGAATTATATTTGTCATTCGTCATTTGTCAATCACTCATCACTAATGACTAGTGACTAATGACCCATGACTAATTATTTGTCGATGATTTCACCAGTTTTTTTCAGCATCCGCACTTTTTTGCCTTCTTGGTTGAAGGTATAGCAAATTCGGCTAGCGACGTTTTGCTTGGTGGAATAGTGCATGACGTTGGAACTGTGGATGGGAAATTCTAAGGTAACGATCCGACCCGATTCCCCTTCTTCTTTGGGCTTGACGTGCTTAGTTTTGACATTTACGCCTTTGATAATCACTTGGCTTTTTTCTGGAAGCGATCGCACAATTTCGCCGACTTTACCTTTATCTGCTCCAGAAATTACCTGTACCGTATCGCCAGTTTTGACGTGCATTTTGTGGCGAACTGGTTTATTTTCTTTGGCTCCTTTTCTCTTTGCCATTACAGCACCTCCGGCGCTAAAGAAACGATTTTGGTATAGTTTTTATCCCGCAGCTCTCTAGCTACAGGTCCAAATACCCGCGTTCCTCTGGGGTTGCCATCTTGGTTGATAATCACGGCAGCATTGTCATCAAAACGAATGCTCATGCCGCTATCACGTCGCAAACCTTTGCGGGTACGAACGATCACCGCTCGCACGACATCGGATTTTTTGACTCCCATATTGGGAATGGCATCTTTAACGACGGCGATAATTACGTCGCCGACGTTCCCGTAACGACGATTACCAGCGCCAAGGACGCGGATACACATTAATTTTCGCGCCCCACTATTGTCCGCGACGTTGAGATAGGTTTGGGGTTGAATCACTGTTGTTCTCCCGTTGTGGTAGTTACAGCAGCGATCGCGGTGGTGGGACTATCGAGAATCTCTATCACTTCCCAGCGTTTCGTACGGCTGAGAGGTCTAGTTTCGCGAATGCGGACGCGATCGCCCTCTTTACATTTATTCTCTTCGTCATGAGCTTTGTAGCGCCGAGTACGCACGACAATTTTGGCGTACTTGGGGTGAGGAGAGCGGTTTTCTACCGCAACTACCACAGTCTTTTGCATTTTGTCGCTCACGACTAAGCCAATTCTTTCTTTGACTGCCATCGTTACTTACTCTTCTGTTGCGGGTTCAGCTTCATTCGTGTTTGCCAGTTGGCGCTCGCGTTCCACCGTCAGCAATTGCCCTAACCGATGTTTGGCGTGCTTGATTTGGTGCGGCTTTTCTAACTGGCGAGTTGCTTTTTGCAAGCGCAGGCTAAACAATTGCTTTTTAATCGCAATAATTTCTGTTGCTAACTGTTCGTCAGTTAATTCTCTAGCTTCTGAAATCTTAGGTAGGGGCATGACTTATACTTGCTCCTCCTCGCGCATAATAAACTTTGTTTGAATTGGTAGTTTGTGAGAAGCCAACCGCATTGCTTCGCGAGCAGTTGCTTCTGGTACGCCAGCGATTTCAAACAAAATTCGTCCTGGCTTAACTACAGCTACCCAAAACTCAGGCGAACCTTTACCCGAACCCATACGGGTTTCAGCCGGACGCATGGTAACGGGTTTATCGGGGAAAATCCGAATCCAAATCTTCCCACCACGACGGATATAGCGAGTCATGGCGCGACGGCTTGCCTCAATTTGCCGAGAGGTAATCCAAGCTGGTTCTTGAGCTTGTAGGGCAAATTCACCAAAGTTGATGTTGCTACCTCTGGTGGCAAGTCCTTTCATTCGTCCGCGTTGTTGTTTGCGGAATTTTGTTCTTCTAGGGCTTAGCATGGTTTGTCATTCGTCATTTGTCATTTGTCATTTGTCATTTGTCATTTGATGACGAATGACAGTTAACCTTCGTTAGAACGGTCTTCAAACTGCTGCCGTCGGCGCTGCTGTTGACGGCGGCGGGGTTGATTGGTTCCAGGGGTAGGCTGTGGTTCTTGTCCAGGGATAATTTCTCCCTTAAACGCCCAAACCTTGATTCCTAAAATGCCGTAAATGGTTTTTGCGGTACAGTAGGCGTAGTCTATATCTGCCCGTAAGGTGTGTAATGGCACTCTACCTTCGCGCGTCCATTCTGTACGGGCAATCTCTGCGCCGTTAAGCCGACCGCCAACTTGAACTCTAATCCCTTGAATGCCTGCTCTTTGAGCGCGTTGAATCGCTTGGCGTACTACGCGGCGGAAGGAGACGCGACGCTCTAACTGTTGCGCAATGTACTCGGCAATTAGAAAGGCATCGGCATCAACTTGGGCGACTTCGACAACGTTAATCCGAATTTGGCGTTGGCTGCCCAGAAGTTCTTGAAGTCCGTTACGCAAGGCTTCAATGCCAGCTCCACCACGACCGACGACTACACCAGGGCGAGCAGTGCGTAACTCTAGCTCGATTTGATCTGCTTTACGCTCGATCCTAACTTCAGCAATTCCGGCATTATTGGCAGCATAACGACCTAGCTTCTGCTCGATGTATTGCCGTAGTTTATAGTCTTCTTGGAGAATTTCAGGATATCGCTGTGGCTCGGCAAACCAACGAGAGTGGTGTTCTTTGGTAACGCCGAGGCGAAAACCGACTGGATGAATTTTTTGTCCCATAGTTGAGGGGTAAGGGGTAAGGGGTAAGGGGTAAGGGATAAGAGGCGAGAGGCAAGAGGTTTTTCCCCTCAGCTCCCTCAGCTTCCTCAGCTTCCCCAGCTCTCTTTATTGAGCTGCTACGGCGATCGTGATGTGACAGGTCGGCTTGCGAATCTGATACGCTCGCCCTTGCGCTCTCGGACGGAAGCGCTTCAGCACTGGTCCTTGGTCGGCATAGGCTTGGGTAATTTTTAGCTCGGATGGTTCTAATCCAGCGTTGTGTTCGGCATTAGCAACGGCAGAACGCAGCACTTTCAATACTGGTTCACAGGCACGGTAAGGCATGAACTCTAGAATAATTAATGCTTCCCGATACGATCGCCCCCGAATTTGATCGAGGACGCGCCGCACTTTAAAAGGAGACATGCGAATGTAACGGGCGATCGCTTTGATTTCTTGTGTATTAGTTGTGTTTGTAGCCATAACTTTCTCCGTTTTTGTCATTCGTCATTTGTTATTTGTCATTAGCTAGAAACAAATGACTAATGACTAATGACAAATGACTACCTACCTGCTTTTTTGTCACTCTTGGCGTGACCGCGAAAGGTGCGGGTGGGAGCAAATTCACCTAATTTATGTCCTACCATTTGTTCGGAAACATAGATGGGAACGTGCTGTCTGCCGTTGTGAACTGCGATCGTGTGACCGACCATCTGTGGCAGAATTGTCGATGCTCGCGACCAAGTTTTGATGACCTGTTTTTCGCCTCGTGAATTCAGCTTTTCAATTTTGCTGAGTAGGCTATCGGCAATGAAAGGACCTTTTTTTAAAGAACGACCCATAGTTTTATGTGGTTGGTAATTGGTAGTTGGTAGTTGGTAATTGGCGATTTAGGCAAGAGGCGAGAGGCAAATTTTGACTTTTGACTTCCCATTACCTATTACCCATTACCCATTACCCAAATTTAGCTTTCGCGACCGCCACGTCCACGCTTGGAGGATTTACGACGGCGACGGACGATTAAAGCAGAACTTGGTTTTTTCCGCTTACGAGTCTTCATACCTAATGCTGGCTTACCCCAAGGGGTAACTGGACCCGATCTACCAATGGGCGCTCTACCTTCACCACCACCGTGTGGGTGATCGACGGGGTTCATAACGCTACCCCGAACGTGGGGCTTTTTACCTTTCCAACGGGTGCGACCAGCTTTTCCTGCGCTGAGGTTTCTCGCGTCGGTATTACCAACTTGTCCAATTGTGGCGTAGCATTCACGACGAATCATGCGGACTTCGCCGGAAGGGAGCTTGAGGGTGACGTAATTACCTTCTTTGGCTACCACTTGGGCGCTAGCACCAGCAGCACGGACAATTTGTCCGCCGCGTCCTGGTGTTAGTTCGACGTTGTGGACTGTCGTACCAAGGGGGATGTTAGCTAAAGGTAATGCATTACCGTCTTCAATAGGCGCATCCACTCCGGCTGTCACGACTGTTCCTACTTTCAAGCCGTTTGGCTGAAGAATGTAACGCTTTTCTCCATCTTGGTAATAAAGTAAGGCAATCCTAGCGTTCCGATTGGGATCGTATTCGATCGCTGCGACTTTGGCTGGAATGTTGCGCTTGTCGCGTTTGAAATCGATGATTCGGTAGAGTTGTTTATGTCCGCCACCGCGAAAACGAGAAGTGATGACACCGCGATTGTTCCGTCCTTTAGGATTGTGAACGTACTTTACCAGCGACTTTTCTGGTTCGCTTTTGGTAATTTCAGCAAAATCGGAAACGATCCGTTGGCGCGTGCTAGGGGTGTATGGTCTATAGGAACGAGTACCCATAATTTTTTTCCTTAGTCATTTTTCCTTAGTCATTTGTCATTTGTGGCGATAACGAATCACGAATAACGGATGACCGGCTTAAACATCTGGGAAGAGAACTTGTCTGATCTTGTCTTCATCCCCAGGTGCTACGGTAACGATCGCTCGCTTGTACTGGGGCTTGAATCCCACAAACCTACCTACCCGCTTTTTTCTTCGAGGTTTGAGCAGGGTGTTGACTTGTACGACTTTAACTTCAAATAAGTCTTCGATCGCGGCTTTAATTTGCGGTTTGCTAGCTTGAGGAGTTACGTCAAATGTATATTTGTTCTGCTCCATCAACCGCGTGGCTTTTTCAGTCAAAATTGGGCGGCGGACGATATCTGGTAACTGGCGGGGGTCGATCTTAAGCACTGTAGACCTCCTGAATCATATTAAGGGCGGATGATGTAGCGACAATTGTGTCAGCGTTGAGGATGTCATAAACGTTTAATTCATCGGCTGAAATTAAAGTCAGTTTGGCGATATTACGGGCTGACAAGTAAACGTTTTCTGTTTCTTCAGCGACAATTAATAAAACTTTCGTGCCTGGGTCTATTCCCCAACGCGCGATCGCGGCTGTCATTTCTTTTGTTTTTGGTTGCGAGATCTGCTCGGCAAAGTCTTCTACGACGACCATATCATCAGCTCTACTCGCAAAAGCCGTGCGCAATGCCAGCAATTCCTCTTTGCGGTTCATTTTCAAGTTGTACGTTCTCGGCTTGGGTCCGAAGGTGACACCACCACCACGCCAGAGGGGCGATCGGATCGAACCAGCACGAGCGCGTCCCGTGCCTTTTTGTCTCCAAGGTTTGCGACCGCCGCCTCGGACTTCCGCACGGGTTTTGGTGTTGGCAGTTCCTTGACGGGCATTTGTTAATTGTTTAATTAAGGCGCGGTGAACGACATGAGAAGCGCTTGTTTCTTTTGCCACTCTTAATTCAAGCGTCGCCTGTCCGACTGCTTCACCTTGCCAATTTTTGACTACGCACTCAACCATTTTGGGCTTTACCTGATTAGATTTCTCTGGAATTTAGATTGGTAATTGGTATTTGGTATTTGGTAGTTGCAAGCCTATTACCTATGACCTATTACCCCTTCCCAACTTTCTTAGTAGGTACAATACTGAGCAAAGCACCTGGTTTACCTGGAACTGCTCCTTTGATCAGCAATAGATTGCGTTCTGCATCTACCCGCACGACAGTCAGTTTGCGAATCGTGACTTGCGAACCACCTAAACGCCCTGCCATCCGCTTACCTGGGTAGACGCGACCAGGAGTCGTACCAGCTCCGATAGATCCAGGGAGGCGGTGATTTTTAGAACCGTGAGACATCGGACCGCGACCAAAATTATGCCGCTTCTGATAACCAGCAAAGCCGCGACCAATGCTATTTCCACTGACATCAACAATTTGTCCTGAATTAAATATATCTGCTGTGATTTGCTGCCCTAGCGTGTATTCGCTTAAATTATCGAGGCGATACTCGTGCAGATGACGTAAAGCAGGAGCAGAAGATTTTGCTAAATGACCCAATTCTGGCTTGCTCAGTGCTTTGGGTTTTACTTCTTTAAATCCGACTTGAATGGCGGTGTAGCCGTCAGTTTGTTTAGTTTTTATCTGGGTGACAACACATGGACCCGCTTGAACGACAGTAACGGGAATAGCCTTTCCTGTCTCGTCAAATACCTGGGTCATGCCCAGTTTAGTGCCAAGAATACCAATGGACACGGGAATTGTTTCTCCTATTTAACTCAGTTGCATCGGAACCGGATTGCAAAGGTGGGATTCGGTTCTTACTATCTCTGCTGCCAGTATCTGTCCAGCCCGTTCGCCTTCAAAAGGTTTTCAGGTTGGAGTAGCGAGCAATCGGCTTAATTGGTTTAAACCCACTTCATCGCTGTAACTCGCAAAACACTCTACTGCGAAGCAGTTGCCAATGGCGAGAGAATTTGCTCCGGCACTGTCTAGCTTGAGTAGGACTTAAGTAGCAAGCTACTTAGTATCCATTCTTGAGAACCTGAATAGTTCTCTAGATTTAGCTTCTCTGAGATTTCATCAACCCACGTTCTCAGAATCCAGGGAAGCCCTAGTAAGGCAATTCAACTGCCTCACACGCCAGACTGCCACTCACGAGCTAAAAAATGTAGTCAGACACTCACAAACAAATAGCTTGCCTCTTAGAGGGTCTCATCCTCTTCCCGAAGGACTCCAGCAAGCTGTCAAAAACAATTAATGAGTTTTGTCTAGCTACCTTGTTTGGTCACGATCTAACAGTTTAAACTATGCGATCGCAAATGACAACTGTTGACAGGATTTTTTTCAAGGCGATCGCCAATCGCTAATAACTGACAACTAATAACTGGCAACTGATAACTGGCAACTGAATATTAAGATAAGAATGGAATTAAACAACAATACTTAACGATGCCACTCTTTACTACTGGTAGCAAATTAATTCGCGACTTAGAAAAGCACGGGGCGCTGGGCGTTTACGCTCCGCTAGAAGGTGGGTTTGAAGGTCGTTATCGTCGCCGCCTACGTGCTACTGGCTACACAACCCTGAATATTACTGCTAGGGGGCTAGGAGATGTATCGGCTTATCTAACTGGAGTTCATGGCGTGCGTCCGCCACATCTGGGGAAGAAGAGTGTAGGTCAAGGGGCAGCAGTGGGATATGTTTATTACCTGCCACCAATAGTCAGCTACAACTTGGAACAACTCCCACCCAAGTCTAAAGGATTAGTACTGTGGATTATTGAAGGACACATTCTCTCGAATCAAGAAATTGAATTTTTGGTCAATTTGCCTAGCCTAGATCCGCGAGTAAAAATCGTCATAGAAAGAGGAGGAGAGCGCTATTTTCGCTGGCAACCTCTCCGAGATACCCTTGCACCTAGCTACCAAGCCGTATAAATACTTATTTGTCGTAAGAGCAAAAAATTTGGCGATCGATAAACAACAGAAATTAATCGAGGAAATCTTCTTTTTTATCAGTTGCACATTAGCATAGAAGTGTGACTGAGATTGACAACGCCTTACGCTCATTAAAGGAAGGTCACTGGTTCAAATTGATTTGCGGAGCCAGCTACCAGCATCTGCCTGCGGTAAGAAATCTTAGCTTAGCGTATACTCTGGCTGGTGCTGATTGCATTGATGTGGCAGCAGACCCATCTGTAATTGCGTCAGCGCAAGCCGCGATCGCCGTGGCAAGTACGTTAATGGAAGAAGCTCGACAGCGCGGCTTTGGCAGTCGAGGAAAGTTGCCTTGGTTGATGGTAAGCCTCAACGATGGCGAAGACCCACACTTTCGCAAAGCAGAGTTTAATGCGGTTGAGTGTCCCTCACAATGCGATCGCCCGTGCGAACGAGTTTGTCCTGCCCAAGCAATTGTGTTTCATCCCCCCAGGGACGATTATTCTCAAGTTGTCTCTTCTGGAGTTATATCGGAAAGTTGTTACGGCTGCGGGCGGTGCTTGCCTGTTTGTCCGCCGCAAATTATTTACACTCGCTCTTATGTATCGACACCAGGAGCGATCGCGCCGCTCGTACTTGCAACTGGTGTCGATGCGGTAGAAATTCATACCCAGGTAGGTAGAACAGCAGAATTTAAGCGTTTATGGTTAAGTATAGCTCCCTGGATCGAGCGCTTGAAACTTGTGGCAATTAGCTGTCCTGATGGTGATGGGTTAATAGAATATCTCCACAGCCTGTATCGTCTAATTTCTCCCCTTAAGTGTCCGATAATTTGGCAAACTGACGGGCGACCGATGAGCGGTGATATTGGCGACGGTACGACCTTAGCCGCCGTGAAATTAGGTCAAAAAGTCTTGGCAGCTGGCTTACCTGGATACGTTCAACTTGCAGGTGGAACGAACAGTTATACCGTTGCTAAGTTGCAGGCGGTGGGAATGTTAAGTCAAAAGTCAAAAGTTAGAAGTCAAAACAATGACGACTCCCGAATTCCGAATTCCGAATTCATTTCAGGAGTTGCCTATGGCAGTTATGCCCGCGTTTTGCTGTCGCCGATTTTGCACCAATTAGAACAAATGGAGGTAAATCCAGCCAATGAAAGAGCGATCGCCCGCTTGGAAAACGTACCGGAATTACTATGGCAAGCAGTAGAACTTGCCTATTCGCTGGTATCTCAACTGAAGTCTATGGAGTTGCCATAGAAAATTGCTAAACCTTCTCGCTATTGTTGACTGAATAGCTCTAGCCAGCATGACAAAAACAGACGATCTCCAGAAGTTGTTAGATATTTTGCCACTAGACATTAAAAATGTTTTAGAGCAACACCCACAACGGGACAGCTTAATTGAAGTGGTGATGGATTTAGGTCGTCGCCCAGAAGCTCGTTTTCCCGATCGCGCCGAGTACCTTGCTGAGTCTGGCATTTCCCACGATCAAATTAGATATAGCATACAGCGCGTGGGACATTTTGGTGGTGATAATCGGGCAGGACTGGCGCAAACTCTGCACCGGATTAGTGCGATTAGGAACCGTGCTGGCGATATTATCGGTTTAACCTGTCGTGTCGGACGGGCTGTCTTTGGCACGATTGGCATGATCCACGATTTAGTAGAAACCGGACAGTCAATTCTACTATTAGGTCGTCCTGGGGTGGGTAAAACCACAGCTTTGCGAGAAATTGCCAGAGTGTTAGCCGATGACTTAAATAAGCGTGTCGTCATTATCGATACTTCAAACGAAATTGCAGGGGATGGAGATGTTCCTCATCCAGCCATTGGACGGGCGCGACGAATGCAAGTATCGCGTCCAGAATTTCAGCATCAAGTGATGATTGAGGCAGTAGAAAATCACATGCCAGAAGTCATCGTGATTGATGAAATTGGTACGGAGTTGGAAGCTCTAGCGGCTCGTACCATTGCCGAACGGGGCGTACAACTGGTAGGAACGGCGCATGGCAATCAGATTGAAAATTTGATCAAGAACCCGACTCTATCAGATTTAGTGGGTGGTATCCAGTCTGTCACTTTAGGCGATGATGAAGCCAGACGGCGGCGGACGCAGAAAACTGTTTTAGAACGTAAAGCTCCACCAACGTTTGAAATTGCCGTGGAAATGCTGGAAAGACAACGCTGGACGATCCATGAAAGCGTTGCTGATACCGTCGATGCTTTGCTGAGAGGACGCATACCAAATCCACAACTTAGAACTGTCGATGCAGATGGTAAAGTCACGATTGTACGGCAGTCACCTACGCCGCTTCGGGGAGTAGGGCAAGATGGCTTTGGGCGGGGCTACGAGGTGGGCAATCCCAGGCAAGAGGAAGAATCGAAACTATCACCCACTATGACTGTAGGTGGGTGGCGTTCGACTGGACGAATGATCCCACTCGCTGCCGTACCAGAACCAGCCACGCGAGAACAAGAGTTCGAGCGCCTGTTGGATGAATCTCTGGCTCGAAGCGATCGCTTTAACAGCGATTTGGCGGTGAATGCGGGTCCGAATGGGGAAGATTTACCCTTGCATATTTATCCCTACGGTGTGAGTCGCCACCAGTTAGAGCAAGCAATACAAGTGCTGAGTTTACCCGTGGTACTGACGAAAGATATTGACAGTGCCGATGCAATTTTAGCTTTGCGATCGCACGTCAAAAATCAGTCTAAGTTACGTCATGTCGCTAAGGCGCGTCACGTCCCAATCCACACGCTCAAGTCAAATACGATTCCACAAATTATCCGCACGTTGCGGCGGTTGTTGGATATGGACGAGCCAGTCGTACCGGACGAACGGGAACTGAGTTTATTCATCCAAAATGGCAGCGAGGACGAACTCGATGCTTTAGAAGAGGCTCGGTTAGCAGTGGAACAAATCGTCATTCCCAAGGGACAACCCGTGGAGTTGTTACCCCGTTCGGCAAAAGTGCGGAAGATGCAGCACGAATTGGTAGAACACTATCGTCTGAAATCGGATAGTTTTGGTGACGAACCAAATCGGCGCTTGCGGATTTATCCGGCGTAATGCCTTTTTTGGTAAATGTAAGGGCGCACAGCTGTGCGCCCCTACCAGTTCTGTATTTCACCCAGTTGAATACAGCTTTACGCCTCTAACAGATATACCGCGATCGCTTTGTAATAGCTGAAGTTGGCTCATCTGTATATTTTCAAATGTAACGCTATTGTGTGAGTGTAAAAGCAATTGTATGAGCGATCGCCAAGTCCTCTCACACCCATACTGAGGTAGATATGACACAGCGAAGGAACGTTGCTATCTTAATTTTTGATGAGGTAGAGATTTTGGACTTTTGCGGTCCCTACGAAGTCTTTGGAGTGACGGGAAAACGCAATGGCTCTGAGCCTTTCAACGTCTACACGGTGGCAGAAGAACGCCGACCGATAATCGCTCGAAATCAGTTAAGCGTTAATCCACAGTACACTCTCCTCGACTGTCCGCGATCGCATATCTTACTCGTGCCTGGCGGCTTTGGCACGCGGCGAGAAATGCACAATTCAGCTTTAATTGACTGGATTAAAGAACGCTCTCAACAAGCAGAGTTATTGCTTTCCGTCTGTACGGGCGCGTTACTTTTGGCTAAAGCTGGTTTGCTGGAAGGACTTACAGCTACCACCCATCATGGCGCGATCGATTTACTCAAGCAGGTTGCACCGAATACACAAGTTAAACCAGATAAAAGGTTTGTAGACAACGGCAGCATAATTTTATCGGCTGGAATCTCAGCAGGGATTGACATGTCGTTGTATGTAGTCGCTAAGCTTTTGGGAGAACAACAAGCGAGAGAGACTGCGGAGTACATGGAATATGACTGGCAGCTAAGTGGAAAGTTAGAAAATTATCTGGAATAGCCGTAAAAGTTCTTGACACAATAGCAGTAGTAACTGCTATCATGGTTAAGGCTAACAAACGATGGGGCGTAGCCAAGCGGTAAGGCAGCGGGTTTTGGTCCCGCCATCCCTAGGTTCGAATCCTAGCGCCCCAGTTTAGATCTTAATTCTTATTTTGAGGCTTCCTGTAGGGGTGAGCTGGGGGAGCTGAGGAGGCTGGGGGAGAAAGAGTAGGTTGATTTCCCTTGCATAGAGTTAAGCAGCGTTTTTGTGTAGAGATTTTCTGTTATTGAAGGGCTAGATGGGCTAAGCTTGCCGTTGGAATCTCACAGTTGGGAAAAATGAGTGTAAACGCTCCCACGATTTTAGCTCTGGATTTTGATGGCGTAATTTGTGACGGTCTACCAGAATATTTCGCTACGGCTTGGCGAACGTACTGCAAAATTTGGTTACCATCTTCTCAAACCCCACCTGAAAATTTAACATCGCAATTCGATCGCTTGCGTCCGGTAATTGAGACGGGTTGGGAAATGCCAGTGTTGATTAGAGCTTTGTTATCCGGGGTAACAGAAGCAGAAATATGGCAAAATTGGAGTGCGATCGCGCAAAAATTCTTGCAACAAGATAACTTAACTGCTGCTGAGATCGGTAAGCAATTGGATGCAATTCGAGATGAATGGATTTCTACCAATCTCGATAGTTGGCTAGACCTGCATCGGTTTTATCCAGGGGTTTTGGAAAGATTGCACTCATTGATTGATAGTCCGGTTAAACCGCTGATTATTACGACTAAAGAAGGGCGTTTTGTCGAGCAACTTTTGCAACGGCAAGGTATACAATTACCCAGTCAGTCGGTTTTAGGCAAAGAAATCAAGCGTCCAAAATATCAAATTATCAGAGAGTTAATTGCGATCGCCACTCAAACACCAGTCGTGTTCTGGTTTGTGGAAGACAGACTCAAGACTTTGCAACTCGTGCAACAGCAAGCAGACTTGGAAGACGTGAGACTTTTTCTAGCTGATTGGGGATATAATACCTCAGCCGAGAGAGAACTGGCGCAGCAAAACCCTCGTATTCAGTTGCTATCGCTGGCTCAGTTTGCTGAAGATTTTTCGGCTTGGGGCTAAATTGTAAATGATGATTTTTGAATATTTATCATCAAAAACTCACAAAAAATAAAAATTGAATATAAGCTGACTAATAGCCGAAAGCTTATAGCTCGATATGCTCGATCTGACAAAAGTAGCGAAGGCGATGCAAGGCATCAGCCAACATTTAAGCACGGAAGTAGCTGCAAGTCGCCAACGGTTGGAGTTGGCGCAAGATCTCATGACAGCAGCTTACAAAAATCAAGCAGAATTGATGCAGCGACAAAAACAGTGGCGCGATCGCATTTTATTCAGCACCGCTGTACCAATGGAACCGCTTAACACCTGTATCGATCTACCAGTACCACCTAAAACTCATACCGTTCTCGCCACGGATGGCTCGCAGATTGCTCCCAATCATCACGAAATCGCTTATTGTTATCTACTCAATATCGGTCGGGTAGTCTTGCACTACGGACAAAATCGCCAACCTTTGCTCGATAGCCTACCAGAAGTATTCTACCGTCCCGAAGATTTATATATTTCGCGTCAATGGGGTATCCGCACTGAAGAATGGATGGGTTATCGTCGTACTGCTTCTGAAGCTACCGTGTTGGCTGAGTTGGCTGCTGCTGTGGTAGGAAGCAGGGAGCAAGAGGACAAGGGGACAAGGGGACAAGGGGGACAAGGAGGAGAACGACCAATTACCAATTACCAATTACCAATTACCACTCCTACACTAGCTATGGTCGATGGATCGTTAATCTATTGGTTTTTAGAACAATTGCCTTTAGAAGCACGCGATCGCATTTTGCCACCAATTTTGACGGCTTGGGAACAGCTTAAAGCCTTGAGTATTCCCATCATGGGTTATCTCAGCGCTTCTCGTAGTATGGAAAGCTTGAATTTTTTACGTCTGCAAGCTTGCATTCACGAAGTACCAGACTGCGCCAGTTTTTGTCCGAATCAAATTGAAAAAGTTCCTTGTCAAGTCCTCGAACCATTGCGGGATGCAGCACTATGGTCGATTCAATTGCAGCCAGGACAAAGAAGCACTTTATGGCGTAGTTCTGCCCGCATAACAGAATTATATGGAGATTGTACAATCTATTTCTGTTACGTACATGTCGGTACGGAAATTGCACGGGTAGAAGTTCCGGCTTGGGTAGCAGAGGATGAAGCTTTATTTAATCAGTCTTTAGGTTTGATGTTAGCTCAAGTACAGAAAGGCTATGGCTACCCTGTCGTGTTAGCAGAGGCGCACAATCAAGCAGTTGTGAGGGGAGGCGATCGCGCTCGTTTCTTTGCGATGCTAGAACAACAAATGATCAAAGCAGGCTTGAGAAATGTCGGAATTTCCTATAAGGAAGCGCGTAAGCGCGGCAGTATTGCTTAATATCTATCATTAATAGCTTAACTTCTATTAGAGTATGACAAACTTATTTCAGTTGTGGCGATCGCGCTGATTTTTTGCCATGCTATAACAGCAAACAAAGCAAAATAAAGCTCGCTTTAGATCGTCTCGATTGAAATTTATGACATCACGAGATGGAGCTACTGAATTGTATAGCGTTGGATCGATGTAGTTAAGCCTAGACAAGAAAGGATTTGAGACAATGACAACAAAGCCAGTTACTTTCATTACAGGTGCAAATAAAGGAATTGGAAATGAAGTTGCACGACAGCTTGCCCAGCATGACTTCACTGTTTTGATTGGTACACGTAACGTACAACGTGGAGAAGTAGCAGCAGAAACACTCCGTGCTGAAGGATTTGAAGTTCATTTTGTACCAATTGATATCAATGATGAATTGTCAATTAAAGATGCTGCTGAAACTGTGGCTAGACAGTGGAAACAAGTTACTGTGCTGATTAATAATGCTGCTGTCAATTATGATTTTTCACCAGCAACTCGACCATCTACGCTGAGTGTAGATGTTCTCAAAGATACTTTTCTCACGAATGTTTTTGGTGCATTTGCAACAATTCACCATTTTCTACCGTTACTCAAGCAAGCTGGAACAGCACAAATCCTGAAACCACAAATCATAAATATTTCGTCAACACTTGGTTCCCTAACTTCTCTCAGTGACCCAGAACATTATTACTACGGAGTTAATACCGTTGCTTATAACTCTTCCAAATCTGCACTTAATGCTATAACTGTTGCCTTAGCAAAAGATTTAGTAGAGGACAAAATCAGCGTCAATTCTATTTGTCCTGGTTGGGTAAAAACTGATATGGGTACAGATAATGCACCGCGTACTGTCGAACAAGGAGCATCAATTATTGTCAAACTTGCTACGATGGAGAATCCACCCACGGGTAAATTTCTCGACGATGATGGAGAAATTCTGTGGTAGCTCCTCCTGTCATGAATTCTAATAGTATTGACATTTAAAAATGAAGCACTTGAATCGAATTTCTGTATCAATCGATCGGATATCGAGCGAGTGCTTTACTTGCGCGATCGCCAGTATTTAGTTAGAAATTACGAATTACGAATTACGAATTACGAGTTACGAATTAAAGTCTCTGATTATTCGCTCCAAATGTAACTTCTTGTACTTGTCCCGACTCTCCCAAGGGTTTAGCTTCTTCTTGGTTGTAATTAACCAATACCCCGCCAGCATTGCCAACTCTGAACGACAGGCGATTGTTAGCCGTCCAAGTACGCTGCGTTCCTTGAGGTAACTCGCCTTCAAAGGCTTTCTTCCCATCTGCAATTACCCGAATCCACGATTTTTCTTTAAAAGTCATACCAATTTCAACTGGCTTGGTTTGCTTTTTGGGAGTAGCAACTGGTTTGACTTTAGCTGGTGCTTTAGGCTTAGCGACATTAGCAACGGGTAAAGGAGGTTGTGACTGAGTAGTTTGACCGATTTGAAAGTCAGAATTACTCAATGTCTGAGACAAAATGCTGACTGCACCAATAATTAAAAGAATGTATATAGCGTAGAGATGAGAAGTTTGTAATTGAGCTGGAGGTAGGCTAACTCCTACTGGCTTCAAACTCTGCCGATAGTCTTCTAAAGGAAAAGAATTAGCTAATTCCGTACCATCTAGATCGAGTGCCTCGGCATATTGCTTAATAAAGCCTCGAATATAAACTGGCTCAGGTAATTTATCAATATTACCTGCTTCGATCGCTTGTAAAAAACTCTGGCGAATTCGCGTTGTAGATTCAATTCGCTCTAGAGAAATTTGTTTGTCTTCTCGCCTGCGGCGCAGAGTAGCACCTATTTGCGCCAACTTTTCAGCTCTTTGTTGTTCGAGCGTCAAAACGATTGGTTCTTGTTGTTGCTGCTGTTGCTGTTTCCACCGCTTCATAGATTTATCTGTTGCACTTCTTGATAGCACCTTACACCTGCACCCTTGTTGTAGATTTGAGTTGATTTTGTAGTTGATTTTGTAAATAATCAATCTCGCGTTTTTCGAGCGAACGATAGCAACCTGGAGGCAAAGCTGCACCTGCGGTTGGTTCTAGTTGAATCGAACCAATTGTAGTTCGATGCAACTGGAGCGTGGGATAACCCAACTGTTCTGTCATGCGGCGAATTTGCCGATTTCTGCCTTCCCATAAAATGAATTCTAACCACGTGCGATTGGCATCGCGAGACAACACGCGCACTTGTGCCTTTCTGGTCTTTCTCCCCTCTAAAACAACTCCTTGTCGCCATTGTTTTAACACCGATTCTGGCGGATGTCCCGCAACTACGACTTGATATGTCTTGGAAATGTCATGACGGGGATGGGTGAGAGCAAATGTCAGGTTTCCATCATTCGTCAGTAATAATGCACCTGTAGATTCAGTATCCAAACGTCCGACAGGATGAATACCCTGACCTTGACGTAGATTAGGTGGTAACAGTTGCATCACTGTGGGTCTACCTTGGGGATCGTCACAAGTTGTAACTACACCAGTTGGTTTATTGAGCAATAAATAGATAGGCTGGGGACGATGAGGCGATCGCAAAGGCTTTCCATCCACTTCGATCGCGTCTCGGCTCGGATCGGCTTTATGCCCTAACTCTACTATCGCACCATTGCAGCGCACGCGACCGAGCTTAATCATCTCTTCCGCTTGCCGTCTCGAAGCGATTCCCCACTGAGAAAGAATTTTTTGTATCCGTTCCTCCATTTGTCGATCCTTAGACCCAGGTAATACCAATATATACGCTGAGAATTCGGAATTCGGAATTCGGAATTAATGCGTGAATGCGTGAATTTTGAGTTGCTCCCTCAGCTCCTTTACTACTGATAACCGAACAAATATTAACTACACTAATTTGAGCAACTGTTACACTGACATATTTCCCTTGAATCCGAACAACTTAGAGCAAGACAAGACCGCTAAGCATCGCCTAATTAGTAAAGTGCTGTCTCCGGCACTATGGCTGTTTGTCCGATCGCAAGTTGAGCAAGTATCTCATTTAGAGGTACAAATCGCCAGCAGCGATCGACAAATCCTTTCTGGTAGTATTCCCCGCCTATCTATCTCTGGCGATCGCATTGTTTATAAAGGTTTACATTTCGCAAAAATCAGCCTAATGGGGGAGGGAATGCAGACAAATTTACATCAAGTGATGAGAGGACAACCGCTGCAACTGCTAGAACCTATGGTTGTCTCTGGGGAAGCAATACTACAGGAAACAGATCTCAATGCTTCCCTGAAGTCGGATTTACTGTCTAGCGCTTTAACGGAGTTACTATCAAAATTAGCTTCTAGCAACAGTGCTGTGCGAGGACAAATTGACTGGAAACAAATCGCGATCGCCCCAGGAAGCTTGTTATTGCAGGGTAATTTAGTTAATTCTAGCCACACTACACCTATTACTCTCAGGTGCGGCTTGCAGCTTTCTAGCGGTCGCAAATTGCTTCTAACTCAACCCCAACTCCAAATTTCTAACTCATGGGAAGAGTTAGAAAACTATGTTATGGATTTAGGTTCTCACGTCAATTTAAAAGAACTAACCTTAGAACCAGGACAGATTGTCTGTCGTGGTAGTATTACCGTCATGCCTTAATTAGTTATCTGCGATCGATTACCAATTACCACTCAATCTAATAACGGCAACAACAGAGTGACAAAATAATAAACTAGGGGGGCGGTAAAAACGTAACTGTCGGCGCGATCGAGAATGCCACCGTGACCTGGAATTAATTGTCCTGAGTCTTTAACCCCAGCATCGCGTTTCATCATGGACTCTGTGAGATCGCCTAACAAGCTGGTAATCCCGATTAACAATCCCAAAGCTATACCCGTCCAAGGCGAACCAGCCCAATGAAGAAACCAGCTGCCAATTGTAGCTACAGCTATACTACCAGCAACTCCAAATACAGACCCTTCCACAGTTTTTTTGGGGCTAATATCAGAAAGGCGCGTGCGTCCAAAAAATTTACCAATAGTATACGCTCCAATATCAGCTGCCCATATACAAAAAAAAGCTAGAAGAGTAACTGTCAAACCTTGCGGTAAAGCTGCAAAATTTCCATGCTTGATGAGATTAATAGTCGCTATATCTGGTAAGTAGCCATCGAATGGAATGTTGCTAACAGCAGGATTGCCCAGCGATCGCAATCTAATCCAATAACTCGGTAAATAACCGCAATAAAATAGTCCCAGAATAGAAGTAGAAATATCGGCGATCGAGGCTAATTTTGGTAAAAATAGGAGATAGAAACAAATAAACGTTCCTGCTACTGGCATCACGGCATCAGCCAAGTTAGAAGAAACTGTAGCGATCGCGAGTAAAGCCAAACTGACGACTATCGTTGTTTTCGCAGCAGGTGCAATTCCCTTGGCTCGGACTAACTCAAAATATTCTAGTTGACCCAAATAAACGATCGCCATAAACATAAAGGTAAAATACCACCCTCCTAAGACGCTGGCGGTTAGGGCAAGAGCGATCGCGATAATTCCACTAATAATTCGAGACCAAGGCATAGAGCAATTTTGGATTTAGGATTTGGAACTTTCGATTACAGACTTTGACTTCAATCCAAAATCTAAAATCTAAAATCGGATGGGATTAGTCTAGCTTTTCTCCACTCAAAATAAAAATAGGATCGACAGCAGCAAAGATTTGCTGATTACCTTTTTGCTCTAAGCGATTGACAGATGATTGCACGACATCGATATTTCTAGCATGTAACTCAGCTAAACCTTGAGAAATAGCATATAAACTTTCCAAATTCCCAGCAGTGGTAACGACTCTACCTTGTAGTGGCAGATATTGCCAAACAGCTTTGAGAATATCTTTGATAGGACGACCACCTTCAATACAAACTCGGTGCGGAGCTTGAGGTAAATTTGGTAAGCATTCTGGGGCGCTAGCTTCTACGACTTCAACATTTTTCACATTAAAGCGATCGCAGTTGCGACGGATCAAGCTAGCAACTTCGTCATCTCGCTCGACAGCAATAATCTGGGCTTTCGGACACAACAAGCTAATTTCAACTGGAATTGTCCCTGTTCCTGCGCCAATATCCCACACCAAGGAGTTTGGTTGTAACCGCAACTGAGAAATCAGCAATAACCGAATTTCCCGCTTACTCAAGGGAATTCCTGGCAAGCGCTCGAATAAATCGTCAGGGATACCTGGTGTAATATAGGGCCAGAGTTGGGAAGGCATAGAAATTAGATGAACGACATCAGCTTGCCCCAGCAGTAAAGGAAAGCTCTCAACAATAAGAACTTAACATCACTCGCACTTTAATACATAAAGTGAGGAGTAAGGAGTGAGTGGTGATGAGAGAAGTTCTACACTCCTTACCTCTTTCCCTTGTCTGTTGTTAAGTCATAAGGAGTAAGCAGGCGAAAACTGCTAGCAAAGATTGGGAAATCTGGTGGTTAACGAAAGGATACAACAGGTTAAGCTAACAAATGTCAACTTTGAATTAGCGTCAGTTTACACCAGAGGCAAGATGACAATTTGGGTTAACGAGCAGATCGATCCGTCTGGAATGATACACGCTTGCATTGCTTGCTGTGACGAAATGCAGGCGCAAGCTTGTCACGAATCCTACTTGCAAAATTTGACCGAAACGCAAAAAGAATCCGGTTGGGAAGCCAGACTGCGAACGGTAGAATCGTGGGACGACGTGCCAGTTAATGCTTTGAAATTGGACTAACGAGAAACGGTTATCCAGCAACCCACACCTAATGCTTGGGCGGACGGGGGAGTTGCTGGGGGCGAATTGGTCCCAAAATTTGATTGAGCTGGCGCAATTGCTCTGCCGTCCCCATACAAATGAGTAAATCACCTGCCATTAACATAGTGTCTGCCGTGGGACCGCCAATTAAAGTACCATCGACGCGGCGGATTGCTAAAATTAACGCTCCAGTTTGCGATCGCAGTTTTGCTTCTCTCAAAGTTTGACCAATGCAGGGACACGCTGCCGGATCGAGGCGAAATTCCTCCATATACAGTTCCCTGTCTGCTCCCGTGAGGATGCCATCGACGAAATCTAATACTTGGGGTCTTAATGCCGCTGCTGCCATGCGTTTACCTCCCGTAATGTAGGGAGATACGACTGCATCAGCTCCTGCCCTTTGTAGCTTTTGTAAAGCCTCTCTCGTACTTGCTCTAGCGATCGCTCGAATTTGCGGATTAAGGGTTTTGGCTGACAGCACCGTATAGAGGTTTTCGGCATCAGAAGGCAGGGCTGCAACCAGACAAATTGCTCGATCTATTCGTAGTTGTAGCAGAGTATCGTCTAACGTCGCATCACCCTGGATTGCTACATAACCGAGCTGCCGTGCTTTTTCCACCGAAGCATCATCTAAGTCAACCGTAACAAAATTAGCCCCTTCAGCTTGAAATTCCAGGGCAATTTGCTGACCCGTGCGCCCGAAACCACATAAAATGTAGTGTCCAGAGAGCGATTTCATTAACCGCCGTTGCTGCCTCAATCGAATTCCTTCTTGAAAGTACCCTTGAATTACTGCTTCTGTAAAGCGATTGACGATGTAACCAATCGTAATCACTCCCATTAAAATTAGACCGATGGTAAATAATCGTCCGCGATCGCCCAACGGTCGAGTTTCACCATAACCGACGGTAGCTAGGGTAATTACCGTCATGTAAGCCGCATCTTCCCACGACCAACCTTCTATAAAGCGATACCACAGAGTCCCCAACAGCAAGACACCTACAAGCGCGATCGCCCCCGCTAGTAACTCTTTTTGAATTCGACGATATATTTTCTCTGGGGTTGAGTACAAGAGAGGGATTGGGTTTAGAGGTTACGGGCTAGGGAAAGAAAGTGAAGGGAGAAAATAGCTGCTCCCTACTTCAGGCTCACGAATGACAAATGACGAATCACAAATGACAAATGATAAATCTGAGCTAGTTTAGATTATGTGCGATCTGAGTCGGATGCGACGGAAAGTTTTAGGCATTGCTGCTAAATTGACAGCAGAAAGTTAAAAAATAAATTTTTGATTGAGGCGTAAATAGTGACTATAGATACTCTTATTTCTAACCATAACTTGTCAGTATCAGCTGCCACTGTGGTAAAATCCTTCGACTCAGACAACTTCAAAGAGTCAGTCATGGACACATATGCCCGTTTCCCGATTGCCTTAGAACGGGGTGCGGGTTGTCGAGTTTGGGATA